>NZ_JBQZXE010000076.1:0-17628 GCF_053555855.1 Shigella sp. SIG3 | reverse complement strand
GAAAAGAAAGGTTAATTATTGGTGTTAGCTATATAAAAAGTAACAACAGCAATGCATATGAATAATTAAAGGTTATGCAACGTGCAAAGATTAAATTTCTCAGTTTAATGACAGGTTGCTGTACTTGCGTTTGTTGCTCTTGCCGGATGCGGCGTAAACGCCTTATCCGGCCTACAGTTCATTGCAAATCCATTCAATTTCAATGCACGATGTAGGCCTGATAAGCGTAGCGCATCAGGCAATTTTAATGTTTAACTTCCCTGTTTAATCAGTTACTGCTGGCGTAGCTGGAGATCCAGCGGCGTTTTGCTGGGTTCGCCGCCAATTTCTCGCGCCAGTTTCGGCACCAGATATCCCGACACCAATGTCAGCAACTCACGCATAATCTGCCGTGCTTCGTCATCACTCACCATAAAATGCGCCGCGCCCTGTACTTTATCTAGCACATGCAGGTAATACGGCATCACGCCGGCATCGAACAACGCATTACTCAGGTTTGCCAACGTTTGTGCGTTATCGTTCACACCACGTAACAGAACGCTCTGGTTAAGCAGGGTGACACCGACACGGCGCAATTTAGCCATCGCCTGACGGAACGTTTCATCTACCTCATTGGCATGATTGATGTGATTCACCAGCAAGATTTGCAGCGTAGAACGGGCAAAGCGTTCAACCAGCGCCTCGGTGATACGTGCCGGGATCACAATCGGCAGACGGCTGTGAATCCGCAGACGTTTGATATGCGGGATGGCTTCCAGTTGTGTGAGCAACCAGTCCAGCTCGTGATCTTTCGCCATCAGCGGATCGCCGCCGGAGAAAATCATCTCGTCCAGTTCCGGATGCGCAGCAACATACTCAAGTGCAGTCTGCCAGTTACGCTTGTTGCCCTGATTTTCGGCATAGGGGAAGTGGCGACGGAAGCAATAGCGGCAATTTACCGCGCAGCCGCCTTTGACCAGCAAAAGCGCCCGGTTGTGGTATTTATGCAACAAACCAGGCACTACGCTGTGCTGTTCTTCCAGTGGGTCGGTGGAGAATCCGGACGCGACGACAAACTCATCTTGCGAGGTAAGTACCTGACGCAAAAGAGGATCGTCCGGATTGCCTTTCTCCATGCGATCGATAAATGAGCGGGGCACACGCAGGGCAAACAGCTTTTTGGCGCTGCGTCCGGCCAACAGTTTTTCGTCCGCGTCTATATTCAAAAGACGCAGAAGTTCATCAGGATCGGTCACAACATCGGCAAGTTGCGTTAACCAATCTTCTCTGGATGGGGTATTTAGGGTTACAATATGCGCCATTTTGTGGCTTAGCTACCAATTAACAAATTTCAGAGGGCCTTATGGCAACGTACTATAGCAACGATTTTCGTGCTGGTCTTAAAATCATGTTAGACGGCGAACCTTACGCGGTTGAAGCGAGTGAATTCGTAAAACCGGGTAAAGGCCAGGCATTTGCTCGCGTTAAACTGCGTCGTCTGCTGACCGGTACTCGCGTAGAAAAAACCTTCAAATCTACTGATTCCGCTGAAGGCGCTGATGTTGTCGATATGAACCTGACTTACCTGTACAACGACGGTGAGTTCTGGCACTTCATGAACAACGAAACTTTCGAGCAGCTGTCTGCTGATGCAAAAGCAATTGGCGACAACGCTAAATGGCTGCTGGATCAGGCAGAGTGTATCGTAACTCTGTGGAATGGTCAGCCGATCTCCGTTACTCCGCCGAACTTCGTTGAACTGGAAATCGTTGATACCGATCCGGGCCTGAAAGGTGATACCGCAGGTACTGGCGGCAAACCGGCTACCCTGTCTACTGGCGCTGTGGTTAAAGTTCCGCTGTTCGTACAAATCGGCGAAGTCATCAAAGTGGATACCCGCTCTGGTGAATACGTCTCTCGCGTGAAGTAATGCGGTTGTGGTGCGGCCTGCAGGCTGCACCATCACTTATTCAGGTCAGAGATGATGAAACGCCTTATCGTTCTTGTTTTGCTTGCCAGCACGCTGCTCACGGGCTGTAACACCGCTTGCGGTTTCGGCGAAGACATCAAACATCTCGGCAACTCCATCTCTCGCGCTGCCAGCTAATTTTTCTTCTCTTCCGAAAAATCATCAGATTTCCATCATTTTTGGCGATGTTGTCTATTATTAATTTGCTATAGGCAAACATAAATAACATTACCTAAAAGGAAGACGTTATGGTGAAGAAGACAATTGCAGCGATCTTTTCTGTTCTGGTGCTTTCAACAGTATTAACTGCCTGCAACACCACGCGTGGCGTTGGTGAAGACATTTCTGATGGCGGTAACGCGATTTCTGGCGCAGCAACGAAAGCGCAGCAATAAGCAATAACGGTACGACAGCAGTGTCGTGCCGTTTGTTTTTTCTGCGATCGTCATAAAGGTAATAGTTGAAATTCCCCTGCCACCTGGCAAAATATCCGTTCAACCATCAGCTTTGCAGGACGACCTGCAAACGCCTCTTTTCACCGGGGACGGCCCCAAATTTCCGGAGCCTGATATGTCCTGGATTATCTTAGTTATTGCTGGTCTGCTGGAAGTGGTATGGGCCGTTGGCCTGAAATATACCCACGGCTTTAGCCGTTTGATGCCGTGTGGACGGGTATTGGCGCAGTCGGCGCGGCCATCACCGGCATTGTGCTGCTCGGTGAGTCCGCTAACCCGATGCGTCTGGCGAGTCTGGCGTTAATCGTATTGGGGATTATTGGTCTGAAACTCAGCACTCACTAACTACCGGGCTGCTGTACCCAAATAAACTTACTGACATCAAACCCTTCCCGGGTCGCGACTGCCAGCATCTCCTGTTTCACTTCGTCAGAAATGGTTGGCGTGCGGGAGAGTATCCACAGGTAGTCGCGGTCCGGGCCGCAAACCAGCGCATGGCGGTATTCCCGATCGAGTGCAATAACGTTATAACCGCCATAGAAAGGACCAAAGAATGACACTTTCAGCGCAGCGCGAGTTGGTGCGCCGGTAAAGTACGCTTTCCCTTCACTCTGCTGCCACATTCCTCTGTCAGGGTTATAGCCTTTATTAATGACATTCAGGCCGCCGTCATCACGCAGGCTGTATGTTGCGGTGACTTTTTCCAGTCCACGTTCAAAACGGTGATCAAAACGGGCAATCTCATACCAGGTACCGAGATAACGTTTGGCGTCGAAATTATTCACTACGGTCACGCCACGCGGCGGCGTAGGAGAACTACAGGCAACGACCAGAAATGCAGCTGTCGCTGCGGCAACGAGAGGGAGCAGGCGCATAAATGTTTCCTTACTGGTTTTTTTCTAAGTGTAGATGACAGCAAGGAAAAGCGCAGAAAAGGTCCGAAAATTCGGACCCGATGAAATTTTACTGTAGAGCGTTGAGAATCTGACAGGCGGCGGCGACTCTCTCTGGATTGGGATAGTTTTTGTTAGCCAGCATCACGATACCCAGCTCTTTTTCTGGAATAAACGCGACATAGCTACCAAATCCGCCGGTCGCCCCCGTTTTATGTACCCATGATGCGCGTACTGCAGGAGTTGGGGGCTTAATCGCTTTTACCGGGCGTGCTGCCAGTGCAATTTTATTGTCACTGCCGTTAATGATGCTGTCAGGATTGACCGGCCAGTCCAGCATTTCCCAGCCCAGGCCCTGATACATATCGCCGGTTTGCCAGTAGCGAGATTGTGCCAGTTGTATCCCTTGTTGAAGCGTTTTCTCATTGATATCAAGGGGGGGTAAATTGCTTTGCACCCAGCGGGCCATATCTTCAATGGTCGACTTCACACCATAAGCTTCAGCATCTAACGCCCCTGGCGAAACATGCACTGCCTTACCTTCGCGATATCCCCAGGCGTAATTCTTTTCTTCTGGGGGAGGTACATTAATCCACGTATGGTTGAGTTTGAGTGGCTGGAAGACACGAGTTTGCATCGCCTGCTCAAAACTCAAACCAGACGGCTTCACAGCCAGTGCGCCGAACAAACCGATACTGGAGTTGGCATACAGACGTTGTGTTCCTGGGGCCCATGCAGGCTGCCAGTTTTGATAGAAGCGCAGCAAGTCGCTTGAGGATTTCACTTCATCCGGCACCTGCAATGGCAGGCCGCCAGCGGTGTAGGTCGCAAGATGTAATAGTGTGATCCCATTCCACTGTTTAGCGGTAAGTTCAGGCCAGTATTTTGTTGCGGGATCGCTTAACTTGATTTCCCCTCGAGCAATAGCGTCGCCACCAAGCACGCCCGTAAATGTTTTGCTGACCGAACCTAACTCAAACAACGTTTGCTGTGTGACGGGCTGCTTTTTGGCGATGTCCGCATAGCCCCAAGTAAAGTAATAAGGTTTACCCTGATAAATTACCGCCACCGCCATACCGGGGATCTTTTGTTGCTCTATAAGCGGGGTAATTGTGCGATGCACAATATCGTTGATTTGTTGAGGGGCAGCAAATGTGGAGCAAGAGGCGGTAATTAATAAGGCGCAGAGCGTCGTTTTGAACATAAGGTCTGGTTTCCATACAAAACGGCCCGCCATAGGCGGGCCGGATTTACATTGGCGATGCGTTAGATTGTAACGACACCAATCAGCGTGACAACTGTCAGGATAGCAGCCAGACCGTAGAAAACCCATTTGCCCGCAGGCACGTGGATTTTCAGATCGTGCATCGCGTGGTGCATACGGTGTAAACCACACCACAGCGGCAGAACGATCATCAGGAACAGGAATACGCGACCAATGAAGCTCTGCGCGAACGCCAGAACGCGCTCGTAGCTCAGCGCATCACCCGGAAACAGCCCCAGTGGCAGCAGAATACCCACCAGCAGGATCATCACCGGCGCAATAATTGCGCTCCACATACCACCGGCCCCGAAGAGGCCCCAGAATACCGGTTCGTCAGAACGCTTTGGATTTGGATTAATCATCTCAGGCTCCTTACCAGTACAGGGCAACAAACAGGATTACGATGGTGGCAACCACAGTTACCGCCCAGAGACTTTTGATAATTGGCTCTGGTCCCATTTTTTCGTCTTTTACAATGATATTGGCCGCTTTCGGTGCCAGTTCAAACCAGGTTTTGGTGTGCAGCAGAGCTGCCGTCAGAGTGATCAGGTTAATGATCACGATAACCGGGTTTTGTAAAAAGTCGACGAATCCCGCCCAGGCTTCCGGGCCATTTTTCAGGGCAAACAGCCCGAAAATCAGTTCAATGCTGAACCACACAGCCGGAACCGCCGTGCCTTCGCGCAGCATGTAAAAGCGATAAAACGGCAATTTTTTCCACCAGGTGGACGTCATTGGCCGTACATACGGTTTACGTTTAGTCGTCATGTTGCACTCCTTAGCGTGGTTTCAGGGTCGCGATAAGAAAGTCTTTCGAACTTTCTACTTTGCCCTGCTGAATGGCCGCAGCCGGATCGACGTGTTTCGGGCAGACTTCGGAGCAATAGCCCACGAAAGTACAGCTCCATACACCGTTCTGGCTGTTCAACTGCGCCATACGCTCCTTCTTACCGTGGTCGCGGCTATCTTCGTTATAACGATGCGCCAGCGTAATGGCAGCCGGACCGATGAACTCTGGGTTCAGGCCAAACTGCGGGCACGCGGCGTAGCACAGACCACAGTTGATGCAACCGGAGAACTGGTGATACTTTGCCATCTGCGCCGGGGTCTGGATGTTAGTACCCTGATCCGCGGTGCGGGAGTTGCCGATGATGTACGGTTTGATCGCTTCCAGACTTTCGATGAAGTGGGTCATATCGACCACCAGATCGCGTTCAATCGGGAAGTTAGCTAACGCTTCAACCTTCATACCGTCGGTGTAATCACGCAGGAAGGTTTTACATGCCAGTTTTGGCACGTTGTTAACCATCATGCCGCAGGAACCACAAATCGCCATACGGCAGGACCAGCGGTAACTCAGGTCCGGTGCCAGGTTGTCTTTGATGTAGCCCAGCGCATCCAGTAATGAGGTAGTTGCGTCATAAGGCACTTCATAGAATGCGCTATGCGGTGCGGTATCGACTTCCGGGTTATAGCGCACCACCTCAATTTTCAGGTTTTTCATCTCAGCCATTCGCCTTCTCCTTATTATTGGCTGCTTCCGCCTTATCGGCTGCATCCGCTTCGCCACCGTAAACGCGTTTAGCTGGCGGCAGCGTAGTAATCTTCACGTCGCTGTACTCCAGGCGAGTCGTGCCATCAGCATCGCGGAAGGCGAGGGTGTGTTTGAGAAAGTTGACGTCGTCACGCTCGGTGCAACCTTCGTCCAGACGCTGGTGTGCGCCGCGGGACTCTTTACGTGCCATTGCGGAGTGCGCCATACATTCAGCAACGTTCAGACCGTGGCTCAGTTCAATGGTGTAGAGCAGGTCGGTGTTGAACACGCTGGAGGTGTCGGTGATGCGCACGCGCTTGAAGCGTTCCTGCAGCTCTGCCAGCTTGTCGATGGTTTTCTGCATCAGTTCCGGCGTACGGTAGATACCGCAACCTTCTTCCATTGCCAGGCCCATTTCGTCGCGGATCTTCGCCCAGTTTTCGCCGCCATCCTGGTTAACCAGATCTTTCAGACGTTGTTCAACGCCAGCTGCCTGCGCTTCAATTGCCGCTTCGTTGCCATTACCGGCAGTTGCTGCACGCTCTGTCGCTTGTTCACCGGCCAGACGGCCGAAGACCACCAGTTCCGCCAGGGAGTTGGAGCCCAGACGGTTTGCACCGTGCAGACCAACAGAGGAACATTCACCCACGGCGAACAGACCTTTAATGCGGGTTTCACAGTTCTGATCGGTTTCGATACCGCCCATGGTGTAGTGTGCAGTCGGACGTACCGGAATCGGTTCTTTAACCGGATCGACGCCAACGTACGCTTTCGCCAGTTCGCAGATGAACGGCAGACGTTCATGCAGTTTTTTCTCGCCGAGGTGACGCAGGTCGAGATAAACCACATCACCACGCGGCGTGGAGATGGTGTTGCCTTTACGCCATTCGTGCCAGAAGGCCTGAGAAACTTTGTCGCGTGGACCCAGTTCCATATATTTGTTTTTCGGCTCGCCCAGCGGAGTTTCCGGGCCCATGCCGTAATCTTGCAGATAACGGTAGCCATTTTTGTTGACCAGAATACCGCCTTCACCACGGCAGCCTTCGGTCATCAGGATACCGGAACCTGGCAGACCGGTTGGGTGATACTGAACGAATTCCATGTCACGCAGCGGAACGCCGTGGCTTAGCGCCATACCCATACCGTCACCGGTAACGATGCCGCCGTTGGTGTTGTAACGATAAACGCGACCCGCACCGCCGGTAGCCATAACGACCGCGTTAGCACGGATCTGCACCAACGTGCCTTCCATCATGTTCATTGCTACCAGGCCGCGAACATGACCATCATCAACCAGAATATCCAGCACGAAATGTTCGTCAAAACGCTGGATCTGCGGGAATTGCAGAGAGGTCTGGAACAGCGTGTGCAGCATATGGAAGCCGGTCTTATCGGCGGCGAACCAGGTGCGCTCGATTTTCATGCCGCCGAAGCGACGTACGTTGACGCTACCATCCGGGCGACGGCTCCATGGGCATCCCCACAGTTCCAGTTGGGTCATTTCGGTTGGGCAGTGGTGGACGAAATAATCCACGACATCCTGCTCACACAACCAGTCGCCACCCGCTACTGTATCGTGAAAGTGATATTCGAAGCTGTCATGATCCTGCGCGACAGCGGCGGAGCCCCCTTCTGCAGCAACGGTATGGCTACGCATCGGGTATACTTTTGAGATTAGTGCGATTTTTGCATTTGGATTTGCCTGCGCGGCAGCAATTGCAGCACGTAATCCCGCGCCACCGGCGCCTACAATGGCAAGATCGGCTTGAAAGGTTTGCACGACATTCCTCCAGATTGTTTTTATCCCACAGCCCCGTACTTCAGGGTAAGTGCCTGAAAGTTACGGTCTGCGAACGCTATTCCACTGCTCCTTTATAGGTACAACAGTATAGTCTGATGGATAAGTCTGAAATTTGACGAGATCGATTTTTTTAGTGCGCAAGAGGGCTAAATTATCACTGAAGATGATTAATTTAATTACTAAACCATCAGATCGTGCTTTTTTTAGTCACTGCCCACCGCTGTTTGATTCCTGCGTAAAATTTGTCTCGCCGTCGCGTTGCGAGTAGACTTCGTGCCCTTGTCAAAAACTGGAGATTTAACTATGAGCGAAACGGCATCCTGGCAGCCGAGCGCATCCATTCCTAACTTATTAAAACGCGCGGCGATTATGGCGGAGATCCGTCGTTTCTTTGCCGATCGTGGAGTGCTGGAGGTGGAGACGCCTTGTATGAGCCAGGCGACGGTAACCGATATTCATTTGGTCCCGTTTGAGACACGTTTCGTTGGCCCCGGGCATTCGCAGGGGATGAATCTCTGGTTAATGACCAGCCCGGAATACCATATGAAACGCCTGCTGGTTGCTGGTTGTGGGCCGGTATTCCAGCTGTGCCGCAGCTTCCGTAATGAAGAGATGGGGCGTTATCACAACCCTGAGTTCACTATGCTGGAGTGGTATCGACCGCACTATGATATGTACCGGTTGATGAACGAGGTGGACGATCTCTTACAACAGGTGCTGGACTGCCCGGCAGCAGAAAGCCTTTCTTATCAACAAGCTTTCTTGCGTTATCTGGAAATTGACCCGCTCTCTGCCGACAAAACGCAACTGCGGGAAGTCGCAGCGAAACTGGATTTGAGCAATGTTGCTGATACCGAAGAAGACCGCGACACGTTGCTACAATTGCTGTTTACCTTTGGCGTAGAGCCAAATATTGGTAAAGAAAAACCGACCTTTGTGTACCACTTTCCAGCCAGCCAGGCATCACTGGCGCAAATCAGTACCGAAGATCATCGGGTCGCTGAACGCTTTGAGGTTTATTATAAAGGTATTGAGCTGGCGAATGGTTTCCATGAATTAACGGATGCCCGTGAGCAGCAACAACGCTTTGAACAAGATAACCGTAAGCGCGCGGCGCGCGGTTTGCCGCAGCACCCCATTGACCAGAATCTGATTGAAGCCTTGAAAGTCGGTATGCCTGACTGCTCCGGCGTGGCATTAGGTGTTGATCGTCTGGTGATGTTGGCGCTGGGCGCGGAGACACTGGCTGAAGTCATCGCCTTTAGCGTTGACCGGGCATAATTCTGAAAAATTACTGAATTAACAGCGAAGAATGGCGTGATAAGCGCCATTCTGTAGCATATGTTTTCATTTTTCCGTTAAAGGCCACAATTTAAGACTGGATATTTGATATCATCAAGGTATCAATTCTGTATTGGTTTTTACGCTGCCTGCTCAATGTTGCGCAGTGCAGTTCAGTGGGCACGTGTTATACACGCGCTGAAATGAAGGATGGTTTCATGCCTCACACGATAAAAAAGATGAGTCTGATAGGACTCATATTGATGATCTTTACTTCCGTATTTGGATTTGCCAATAGCCCATCGGCTTATTACTTAATGGGTTATAGTGCGATTCCCTTTTATATATTTTCTGCATTGTTATTCTTTATTCCATTCGCCTTAATGATGGCTGAAATGGGAGCTGCTTATCGCAAAGAAGAAGGTGGTATCTATTCCTGGATGAATAATAGTGTCGGACCACGTTTTGCCTTCATTGGTACGTTTATGTGGTTTTCCTCTTATATCATCTGGATGGTGAGTACCTCCGCGAAAGTTTGGGTACCGTTCTCAACATTCCTCTATGGTAGTGACATGACCCAGCACTGGCGTATTGCCGGACTGGAGCCTACGCAGGTGGTTGGTCTGCTGGCAGTAGCATGGATGATTCTGGTCACCGTCGTTGCTTCAAAGGGGATTAATAAAATTGCCCGCATTACTGCGGTGGGCGGTATTGCAGTAATGTGTCTGAATTTAGTATTGCTGTTAGTAAGCATTACTATTTTGTTATTAAATGGTGGGCATTTCGCGCAGGATATTAATTTCCTTGCATCACCGAACCCGGGTTATCAGTCCGGTCTGGCAATGCTATCGTTTGTGGTATTTGCTATTTTTGCCTATGGCGGAATTGAAGCGGTTGGTGGTCTGGTCGATAAAACGGAAAATCCAGAAAAGAACTTTGCCAAAGGTATTGTTTTTGCCGCTATTGTTATTTCAATCGGTTATTCGCTGGCAATATTTTTATGGGGCGTCAGCACAAACTGGCAGCAGGTATTAAGTAATGGTTCCGTTAACCTTGGCAATATTACCTATGTGCTGATGAAGAGCCTCGGGGTGACGCTGGGTAACGCACTGCATTTGTCACCTGAAGCGTCATTGTCGCTGGGCGTATGGTTTGCGCGTATTACCGGACTTTCGATGTTCCTCGCTTATACCGGTGCGTTCTTTACGCTTTGCTATTCACCGCTGAAAGCCATCATCCAGGGGACGCCGAAAGCGTTGTGGCCGGAACCGATGACGCGCCTGAATGCGATGGGGATGCCGTCTATCGCCATGTGGATGCAGTGCGGGTTGGTTACTGTCTTCATTCTGCTGGTTTCGTTTGGTGGCGGTACCGCATCGGCGTTCTTTAACAAGCTGACGCTGATGGCGAACGTGTCTATGACGCTTCCTTACCTGTTCCTCGCGCTGGCTTTCCCGTTTTTTAAAGCACGTCAGGATCTCGACAGACCATTTGTGATTTTCAAAACGCGTATGTCGGCAATGATTGCGACGGTGGTTGTCGTTCTGGTGGTGACATTTGCGAACGTCTTCACCATTATTCAGCCTGTGGTTGAAGCCGGAGACTGGGACAGCACATTGTGGATGATTGGCGGCCCTGTCTTCTTCTCGCTGTTAGCGATGGCGATTTACCAGAACTATTGCAGTCGCATGGCGAATAAACCTGAGTTAGCTCTCGACTGATCATATGAAATCCTGCAACTCATCGTCTCTCCGGCGATGAGTTGTCAGGAAGTAATGCGTATGGATGATACTCTCCAGGGCCGGTGATAACTGAAGATGATGTTAAGCTGCTAAATGAGCCACGTTGACATCATTTGGCAGCTTCATGCATTACAAACTTCCCGCCTGACGACCTTTGCCCGCAGACGTCAGCGTTCTCCCCGTTTGTTTACCGTTGAGGCTTTCCAGACGCATCTGGAAGGGCGGGAATGGCATATCGATACCGTGGGCGTGGAAGCCTGCCAGAATCAGCTGGTGGATCTCATGGCGTAGCGGCATACGGTGACCCATCTCAGCGGCGTAAATACGCAGCTCGAAAATCTGAATCCCCTGTTGCAGATCCACCAGGAAGACTTCCGGTGCCGGGTTGTCGATCACCAGCGAGCAGCGACGCGCTGCGGTGAGCAGGATTTCCGTCACTTCTTCACTGTTGGCATCGGCAGGGGCCGGAATCGTCAACACTACGCGCGTGACCGAGTCAGAGAGCGACCAGTTGATAAACTGCTCGGTAATAAACGCCTTGTTCGGCACGATTATCTCTTTACGGTCCCAGTCGCTGATGGTGGTGGCGCGGGTGTTAATTTTTGTCACGCTACCAGTAAGATCGCGGATCGTTACCGTATCGCCAATGCGAATCGGTTTTTCGAACAGGATGATCAGGCCAGAGATAAAGTTGGCGAAAATTTCCTGCAAACCAAAACCGAGACCAACACCGAGCGCGGCAACCAGCCACTGCAATTTCGACCACTCAATACCAATCATTGAGAAGCCGACCAGCCCGCCAATCAGCATCAGCAGATATTTTGTGATGGTGGTGATGGCGTAACCCGTACCCGGCGTTAAATCCAGGTGCTGCAAAATCGCCAGTTCCAGCAGCGCGGGCAGGTTGCGCACCAGCTGCGTGGTGATGATAAATACCAGAATGGCAATCAGCACCGCACCGAGGGTAATTGGCTCCAGACTTTCTACGCCCTGTACCGTGGAGGTGACATCCCACAGCGAAATATTTTCGAGGAAGCCGAAAGCGGAATGGATTTCTGACCACAGCACAATGACCGAAAGCAGGGCGATCAACATCAAAATTGAGCGCACCAGCCGCAAGGATTGCGCACTGATGGCATCGAGATCGACTTCGCTTTCATCGACTTCAATTGCTCCTTCCGGGCTACTGTGATGATGCGCTTCCTCTTCGCCACGCGCACGTTGCGCTAACATCTCTGCCCGGCGATGCTTCGCCCGGTCAAACGCCAGCCTGCGACGCTGGATCAGCATCCAGCGGCGGATAACGTGATAAACCACCAGTAGCAGGAACCAGATGGCAATCGAGGTTTCAAGCCTCGCTAACAGTGCCTGCGCCGTTGCCAGATAACCCACCGCCGACGCCAGAATGGCAACCAGTGGTGCGCCAATCATCATGTTCCACAGCATATGGTTGGTAATGTTGTCGCCGCTGCCTTCTTTGTTGAGATACAACGGAATACCGGCTTTTTTCAGGCTTAGGGTGACCACCGCCAGCGCACCGCAAATGAGGATAAAGCAAAGCCGTCCCAGCGAACCGGAAAATTCGCGGTCGTCGAGGTTATCGAACATCATCAGCGCCATAATCAGCCCGATGCTCATCAGGTAGTAGCGCATCCCACGGGAAACACGTTCGCGCGGCCAGCCAAAATGAGCGATAAACAAGCCGTTCGGGCGGGCAAAGGTGGCGCAAATCATCACTACCCACAGCAGCGGCACGGTGGCCGTTACACCATCGCCAATCGCGACCGCCAGCGGATAAGGCCACGCCTCGCGCAAGCCGTAACCCAGCGTCATCCACAGCACCGGTAACGGTGACGCGACGAGAATCGACCAGAAAAGAGTGCGCAACGTCAGCCAGAAGTGATCCTGAGTCACTTTGCCGACTTTCGCCGCCGAACGTTCAAGAAAACGGGTGAAATAGCGGCGCGAGTAAATACTGCAACCGACCAGAATCAACGCGCCAAACAGCGGCAAAATTGTCTCTTTGCTGGTCAGCATCATCACACTGGCTTTGCCCAACTGACTGAAGGTGTCCAGCGAAATGAGACGACGCAGATCCTGGGCGATTTCCAGCGGCCAGGCGATGGTCATCGGGCGCACGTCAGAGGTCCAGAACAGATAGCGGTGCGTTGCTTCGTTCACCTCTTTCAGCGCATCCTCCAGTTGCCCGTTGGAGACTTTCAGCTTGGTCAGTTCCAATAGTAGCGTGTCGCCACCCTGCAACAATGAGTTCAGCAACTCACGCTGAGTGCGCAGTTGTGCTTCCAGAATACGGTTTTGCTCGGCGGTCAGCGGCTGACCGTCGGCCTGATGGATTTGCCGTAGCAGCGGCTGTTTATTAAGTAAATCCTCATAACGTAACCGTTGCACACGCAACTGCGCCATTTCGGTATCAAGCTGTTGTGGTTTTGGCATTTCTGGTAGCCGTGCCACCTGCGCCCGCAGCGCTTCGCCGAGCAGGTTGGACGATCCCAGCCATTGCGACTGTTCACGCAGCGTATTCAACGCCTGCCGGACCTGTAACGTCTGGCTGGCAGCCTGACGCTGTTGCGAGGCAACGAGCTCCATCCGCTGCGCCTGTTGATTCAGCGCTGCCGATAGTTCGCGGTTAATTTTGAATTGCGCGACGATATCTTTCGGCAAATCGGCACTGTTTTCTGCCAGTAATTCGGTACTTTCCAGCGCCCGCTCCGCCTCAAGCTGACGTTGGCTATTCAACTGATTACGTAAGCCCTGCAAATACGCATCCAGTTGCTGGCTCTCTTTTTCCGCCAGCTCTGAGCGTAAGCGCGCTAATTCCTGGCGGTTATTGGCAGACAGCTGCGCCAGCTCCAGTTCATCAACGAGCGCCTTAAGACGTGCAGAGTCAGACTGCAACGCGAAATTTTGTGCCTGATTGAGCGGAGTATTGCCGGTAAGCGTTCCCAGGCGGCGCTCGATCTCATTTAACTGACGGCGGGCGTCGGTTTGCTGTTGCGGCAGTTGATTCAGCGAATCGGCAATCTCGCGGGCGCGCTCCTGCTCTTGCTGGGCCTGACGGCTTTTATCCAGCAACTGGCTGCTGACCTGGAGAATTTCCTGATTCAGCGCGTCGGTAGACATTCCCGGCGACACGCTGCGCGGCTCGTCACGCATGTTGTTTAATTGTGCGCGCAGAGTAGCGGAGAGTTTCGGATAATTATCGATAACTTGCTGATATTGTTTGATGCGCTCAAGGGAACCTTTTCGTTCCTCAAGCGCATTTAAGGCAGACTGGAGCGCCTCTACGACTTCCGGCTGTGCGGGTTTCGCCGCTTTTGCCTGCTCCAGTTCCTGAGTGATTTGTTTGCTATCGGGGGCCGTCGCGGCGTACGCCCCCCAACTGAGGCACCAGGCCATCAGAAAAGTGATAATCAGGCGCACGTCAGCGTTTCCTTTGATGGATTAGACCTGGTCTTTTTTATCGTCAACCAATGGCCTGGCGTCGTGTTCTGCTTCGATCTCTTCAGCAGGAAGTGGGGCGGGTTCAGCGTCTGGCGTAACAAAGGTTTCGGTAGATACTGCCAGCGGCTGGCCAATTTTCGTGACAGACAGGCTTTCCAGTTGCTCAACCAGATTCACTTTACCCGGTGCAAACAGGTTGATAACGGTGGAACCGAGTTTAAAGCGACCCATTTCCTGGCCTTTCAGCAGTGCCACAGAACCGTCGTTTTCCCCGGCAGGCCAGGTCCAGCGCTTGATGATACCTTCGCGCGGCGGCGTAATGGTGCCCGCCCAGACCGTCTCAATGCTGCCAACAATCGTCGCTCCGACCAGAATCTGCGCCATTGGGCCAAATTCGGTATCGAAAAGGCAAATCACGCGTTCGTTACGGGCAAACAGATTCGGCACGTTCTGAGCGGTGAGATGGTTAACGGAAAAGAGATCGCCCGGCACGTAGATCATCTCACGCAGAATACCGTTGCACGGCATGTGTACGCGATGGTAGTCACGCGGGGAGAGGTAAGTGGTCACAAACGTACCGTTGCGGAACAGGTCCGCCATCAGATAGTTGCCTGCCAGCAGGGCTTCGAGGCTGTAGTTGTGGCCTTTGGCTTGCAGGATTTTATCTTCTTCGATTTTACCCAACTGGCTGATAACGCCATCGGCAGGCATGACCAGTACATTCGGATCGGTATCGATTGGGCGTACTTCGTCACGCAGCGGACGGACAAAGAATTCGTTAAAGGTGCGGTAGCTGGCGGTGTCCGGCTTTTGCGCCTCTTTCATGTCGACCTTGTAGTATTTAACGAACAGATCGATAACCAGTTTTGTCAGCCATCCTGCCCGCTTGCTTGCGCCCCAACCCGCCAGGCGAGTAAGCCATAGTTTCGGCAGAATGTACTGTAGCGAAAGTTTAAATGAATTTAACAAGGTAGCCTCCAGGCCATTGTTTTGTCGTTCCTGATCCGGCCAACATGCCGGATCCTGAAAAAAAGGGGACGATTCTAACGACGGTTAGCTTAATTGTCAGCCATCCGTATCAGAAAAGTTTTTACGCGTTTTTACCTGCGCCATGCTTTCCAGAATACGGTGATAGTTTTCGAAACGGGTTTCCGCGATTTTCCCTTCCTCAACCGCTTCCCGGATAGCGCAGCCCGGATCGGTATCGTGTTTGCAATCGCGATATTTACACAGACCTAAATAGTCATGGAATTCGACAAAGCCCTGAGTGATTTGTTCCGGCTCCAGGTGCCAGAGGCCGAACTCACGCACACCAGGGGAATCAATCACATCACCGCCGTGCGGGAAGTGATACAGCCGAGCGGCGGTCGTGGTGTGCTGACCGAGCCCCGAGTTGTCAGAGACATCGTTGGTCAGGATCTCTTTTTGCAGCCCCAGCAACGCGTTCAGCAGGCTGGATTTACCGACGCCAGACTGCCCGGCAAAAATGCTGATGCGCCCGGTCAACGCCTCTTCCAGCGGTTTCAGCCCATCCTGAGTATGGCTGGAAACCATCAATACGCGATAACCGATGTTGCGGTAGATATCCATCTGCTCGTTGACGAACGCCATGCCTTCGTCGTCCAGCAGGTCTATCTTGTTGAGCACGATAATCGGCTCAATCTGCAAGGTTTCGCAGGCCACCAGGTAACGGTCGATAATATTGAGCGACAGCTCCGGCAAAATGGCGGAGACAATGACAATCTGGTCGATGTTGGCGGCTATGGGTTTCACGCCGTCGTAGAAATCCGGACGCGTTAACACCGAGGTGCGCTCATGCACCGCTTCCACGATCCCTTTGATATTTACGCCTTCCGCCGCCGGTTTACCCGGACGCCAGACTACGCGGTCGCCGGTTACCAGCGAACGGATGGTACGGCGAATATTGCAGCGGTGAACGTCGCCATCGGCGGATTCCACATCAGCGTGCATACCAAAGCGGCTGATGACGATACCTTCATCAGGCTCGCCAAACAGATTGTCGTCGTAGTCGGGCTTCTCCTTAGACGTTTTAAGACGACGCTGGTGATTGGCGTTCACGCGGCGCTGCTGGCCTTTGGAGAGTTTATTTTTACTCAATCGTACTGACTCCTGGTCGCCCCTGATGGGCAAAACATCTATGATACACGCAATTGTGGATCAATATAGTCACTGTGAATGGGTGGAAAATAGCATGAGTGCCAATGAAAACAACCTGATTTGGATCGATCTTGAGATGACCGGTCTGGATCCCGAGCGCGATCGCATTATTGAGATTGCCACGCTGGTGACCGATGCCAATCTGAATATTCTGGCAGAAGGGCCGACCATTGCAGTACATCAGTCCGATGAACAGCTGGCGCTGATGGATGACTGGAACGTGCGCACCCATACCGCCAGCGGGCTGGTAGAGCGCGTGAAAGCGAGCACGATGGGCGATCGGGAAGCTGAACTGGCAACGCTCGAATTCTTAAAACAGTGGGTGCCTGCGGGAAAATCGCCGATTTGCGGTAACAGCATCGGACAGGACCGTCGTTTCCTGTTTAAATACATGCCGGAGCTGGAAGTCTACTTCCACTACCGTTATCTCGATGTCAGCACCCTGAAAGAGCTGGCGCGCCGCTGGAAGCCGGAAATTCTGGATGGTTTTACCAAGCAGGGGACGCATCAGGCGATGGATGATATCCGTGAATCGGTGGCGGAGCTGGCTTACTACCGCGAGCATTTTATCAAGCTGTAAAATTTTTCCTGGTCACGTAAGCGCCGGAATCCACTTGCGGCGGCGTGATTTTGACGCTAAATCGAACGTCTTGCTGATAATTTCAGCACTTGAGATAAAAACGCAAAAAAAACTTTTTTGGGGGGTTGCAGAGGGAAAGATTTCTCGTATAATGCGCCTCCCGTAACGACGCAGAAATGCGAAAATTACGAAAGCAAAATTAAGTAGTATGCGGGAATAGCTCAGTTGGTAGAGCACGACCTTGCCAAGGTCGGGGTCGCGAGTTCGAGTCTCGTTTCCCGCTCCAAAATTTGAAAAGTGCTGCAAAGCACAGACCACCCAATCGCAGTATTTCGAATTGCGACAAGGCGGCAACTGAACGAATCCTTGGGAACTTACAAAAGTATGTGACTAAGGTGAGTGAAGGCAGCCAAGGCAGTAGCGGTTCGAAAGACGAAGATTAAGCGGGAATAGCTCAGTTGGTAGAGCACGACCTTGCCAAGGTCGGGGT
>NZ_JBQZXE010000075.1:0-18266 GCF_053555855.1 Shigella sp. SIG3 | reverse complement strand
AAATACGGTTAAAAATACTTTTTTTATTTCGGCGGGGGAGGGTATTTCCGCCGAAATATTATTGCTTATGCCTGATGTAAAATAGTTAATACCGTGCGCAAATCATTTACCGAGATTTGCCCTGGCGCAGAGGCTTTTTTTACCGCACCAAAAGTTGCCGCCGAGCCAAATACTTCACCAGCCAGACGAGAAATTACGCCAGTTTTTGCCATCGACATCGTGATGATTGGACGATCGGCATACTGCTCTTGCATCTCCAGGGTCGCGGCAAGCAACGTCAGCACATCGCTGGTACTTTGCGGCATCAGCGCAATCTTAGGAATATCGGCGTCGAAGGACTGCATTTTGCGCAGACGGGCAATGATTTCTTCGGCTTCCGGCGTTTTATGGAAGTCATGGTTGGACATGACAACTTTCACATCATGCGCGTGGGCGTAGGCGACGGTTTCTTTGACCTGATCATCGCCGGTAAATAACTCCAGATCGATCATATCAACCAGGCCGCTGTCGATGGCTGCACGATTGAGAGCAATATAAGCCTCGGTGGAAATCGCCTGCTCGCCGCCTTCTTTGGCACTGCGGAAGGTAAACAGCAGCGGTTTTTCTGGCATGGTTTCACGGAGAATTTTTGCCGCCGCCATGACAGACTCCACATTGGAGAGGTCGGCAAAGTGGTCCACACGCCATTCCAGAATATCAAAGTCCGCTTCACGATAGGCGAGAGCTTCGGATTTCACGCGGGCGATATCTTTCGCCATCAGCGAGACGATGATTTTAGGTGCGCCCGCACCAATGACGAGATCTTTTACAGTTACGGTTTTCATTTTTTACCCTTTCTGCACGCGGTCAGCCTGTCAGGCACCGAACCCCATGACCTGTTTAACATATTCCAGAGGGAAATCTTTGCCAGTCCATAACGTGAACTGTTCAGCCCCTTGCCACAACAACATGCCGTATCCATCAATCGTTTTGCAACCAGCTTGTTGTGCCTGCTGCAATAACTTCGTCATATGCGGGTTATACACGCATTCAGTGACCAGCAGTCCCGGATGTAACAGACTGATATCATTAACCAATGATTCATTCTCAAGGGGTTTCATACCTACTTTTGTGCCATTGGTTAAAATGTCGGCGGAAGCCAGGGCTTCAGCAAAGGCTTGCTGATCGGCGAGATCGGTAACCGTGACGACACAATCGGTGTTTTCGTTAACCCGCTGCGCGAAGGCGAGGGCTTTATCGAAGAACTCATCCCGACGGTTAAAGAGTTTAATTTCTTTTAAACCTTCAATTGCCCCCTGCGCGCCAATCGCCGTTGAGGCACCTCCGGCCCCTAACAGCACCATCGTTTTGCCTTTGATATCAAAACCGCTCTCTTTAATGGCGCGAATATGGCCCGTGCCGTCGGTGTTATAGCCACGCAGATAGCCATCATCATTAACGATGGTGTTGATGGCACCCACCAGTTTGGCTGCTGGCGTTAATTCATCAACATATTCACACGCCAGTTGTTTGTTCGGCATCGACACACCAGTTCCGCGCATTTTGAGGGCTTTTAATCCTTCAATTGCTCCGGGAAAGCTATCGTTATCCACTTCGAAGGCCATATAGGTAAATGGCAATCCCGCTTTTTCTAAGGCTTTATTCTGCATTTCAGGCGATAAACTGTGGCGGATAGGATAAGCCATCAATCCAATCAATTCGTATTTTGCGGTAACATCCATAATTAACTCCTTTAACCTCTATGCTTAATTGTGTTTAACCGGGTGCTAAATTTGCGTTCGCCAAACCGCACATCATTCTCAGGAATAATAAAAACGCGGTAATAGCGGCTAAAAACAATAATTGCGGTAATCAGGGCCAGCAGCGCGAAAGTAAAATCGAGAACAATGATATATTGCAGGCCGATGTTCGACAGATAACCGGTAATCAGCGGAATAACAAAGTTAGCCAGTCCACCCATCATCATATAAATACTGGTGACTTTGGCTTTGCTTTTGGGGAAAAACTCTGACATGACCGAAACACCGAGCTGTAAAATGCCGCCAGCTGCTGAGAAACCGATAACAAAGGCGCCGGCATTACACACCAGTGGAGAAGGGTACAGGTAGATAATGGCAGCTGTTATTGTTGCCAGCGCAGAGTTAAATACATTAGCCCAGATGGGCCGGACCATTTTTTTCAGTAGTGCGGCAAAAATAAAGACACAGACCAACGAGCCCATACTGTAATAAGAGATGGTTTTTAATGCCTCAGCTTCTGACATACCAGCAAAAGCCATCGCATATTTGGGCATCCACACCACAATCACATAAAAGGTCGAGAATGCGGCTACACCGAACAGTACCGATGAAACACCTTCCAGCCAGACTAACGGTTTGCTGTTCATTTGCGGTAATTCATTAGCTACGCTGGCGTCCACCAACTGGCTGGGGAATTTGCTTTTCAACAGCATCAGCGTGATCAGTACAAACAGAATACCCGGAATAATCAGCCCATAGCCGTACCAGATATTATTGAGCAACATATAGCTCACCAGCATTGGGTAGAACATTTGCCCAAATGACACCATCGCTTTAACCAGTATGACCGCCGAACCAGAGGCTTTCGGAAAGCATTCCATGAGCGCGGGGTAGCCACCCGTATCCAGCGCTGAGTTAGCGATACCTACGCACACTGCCAGACCGTAGGCGAGAGTTAAATTCGGGCAAGCGGGAATACCAAAGAAGAATAGCAGATACATTATTACTGCCATTAATATCACCGCCCGACGACCAAACTTATCGGAGATCACACCGAAGAATAAAATACTGATCAATCGCCCCAAACCGATACCGGAAATTAAATAGGCAATGCCCGCGTTGTCAGTGGAAAACTTTTCTGCCAGAGATGTCATATTTTGGGCAAGCGTAATAACACTAATGCCGTGCAGGAAATAGCTGAAGTAAATACAAAGAACAGCCAGGATAAATGGCGTGCTGAAAGATAATTTCGTTACCGTACGTATTGTTCTCCGACGGTTTACATAATTACTATACTGAAGATGATTTTCCATGGGTACATGGCATAAAGTTTATGTTTCCAGGAATATTGCATGTCATAGTTTGTTTTTGATCGCGATTTTCCTTAGTTAGCGCAGAAAGAGTTATTTATCCGTAAGATCTTGCATGACCTGAAAAGAATATTGCATTACCCACCCGGAGCGACATTTTCCTTTAGCGAGTGATGCCGCGTTTTTTTGCGGCTGCGTAAGCCGATAAACAGTGCCAGTAAAAAACCGATGGCAGTATCGAACCACATAATATCGGCAATACTTCTTTGGGACAGATGAGCCGTAATCAACGGAATAGTAAAGGTCGCAATACTGCCCGCACTGTAATAGATCCCTGTAGCTTTACCTTTAGCGTAAGGGAAACGTTCAGCTATTAACGTCAGGCCAATTTGCACAACACCTCCAGCAGAGGTAAAACCAATGACAAAAGCAAATATTATCACCACATAAAATGTGGGATGCAGGCAGACGGTAAACAGAGCAATAAATGAGATAAAGGTGTACAGCATCAGTAATGTTGTTGGGCGAACGGTATTACGAATGAGTGGAGCGGTAATAAATACACAAAGCAGCGAACCCACGGTGTAGATACTGAGTAGTTTGATCGACATAGTGTATGACATGCCTGCAACAAATTGTCCGTACTGTGCCAGCCACTGGCTAACCAGATAAAACGTTGCCATTGAGATATAGCCATATAAGGTATAACTGGCTAAATCGATAATTGAACAGCGATGTTCCGTAGAGCTGGTGGTTTTCTTTATGACAGGTAAGCGACGACCCGGATGGGGTGGGAACGTACAACGGTATAAAAACAGAGCGTTAATAAACATAATGCCTGCAGCAATCATAAAGGACCAACCGAACCACAGTTCAGCCCACACTAACAGGCTAATGATTAGCGGTAATAAAAATTGTCCGCTGGAAACAAATGCTTTAATTAAAATATTGGCTGTCCCAGGTGAGCGTGGAAAAGCTTCCATCAAACTGGGATAAGTGCCTGCATCGAGAAAACTGTTTGCCATTCCCGCCAGAAAGCCAAAAACATAAGCGATAATGATGTTATTGGTCTGCAGGATGCCAAAAAAGAAGGCCATATAGCAGCACATTCCGAGCATGATAAAAGGGCGGCGACCAAAGCGATCGGATAATAATCCTGCAAAAAGCAAGACACTTAATCGACCAATGCCCAGCGATGAGATAACTATCGAGACACCCGCGGCATTAGTCTGACAAAGTGTCTCCAGCGAGGCCATATTCAGGCTCATCAAAATGACGCCCATACCATGCACCAGGTAATAAAATACAACCCAAGTGCGGTAGGGTAATAGGGATTTTTCATAGGTTCTACTTAGCAAAGGTGCTTTAAAAAGTGTAGCGATGTTGTGTCAGTATCCATTCATTATTGTTGTAACAACGACAATTCCTTTCTGTGGAAAAATTAACAAAGCCGCTCCAGATCGTGTGCATATAATTCAGCGGCTACCGATTGATAGATCTTCCAGTCAATAAAATTGCCATCAGGGTAGACTTGTTGAAACGCGGTTAAGTCGGGGAAAAAACGCATGGTGTTGTTGCCGATGCGGTTATTTATTTTCTCTATGATGGCATGAAGATGTTTTTTTCGTTACTGACGCATAGCCAACAGTTGCTCGACTACACAATCAGGAATGGCGCATTTGCCATTTTCCCACTGACGCCAGCTTTCACTGTCACCGGTCTGGGCAATCCAGGTCGCGCATTCATCAATAGTCATGGCAAAAATATGGCGGAGTGCCTGGAGTTCATAAGCGTTCATCGTGTAATGGCTGCATGAAATAAACAATAAAATATAAATAACATTATCAGCCTGCTGACGGCTTGAAGAGAGTCACAGTATCTTGTGCAACATTATTGGAAAGAGTGAGGGGCGAGGTAGCGAAGCGGAAAAATGTTAAAAAAAAGCCCATCGTGGGAGATGGGCAAAGACTACACACAGCAATTCGTTGTTTCACTCAGGGGATTTCCATGCTTATAAATCAATATGTTGATTTATAACCGTGAGCTAATAGTAGGCATACGGACTTTTTGCGTCGATCAGATTCGTCTCATTAGTTTAAAAACTGTAAAGAATTTGCGACAGGTACTACCAGCTGAATGGCGGTAAGCAGGAAAATATGGGGAAGAGCAAGCAAATATCAATTAGCGGTGATTAACAATCAGGCGGCAGAGCCGCCTGATGAGAAATTACTTATTCGGTTTCTCGATTTCGCCAAGTTCTTCGAGAATTTCTTCCGGTTGGTCCGTCGGCGGCGGGACTTCTTCCACCCACGCGGCAAACAGACGCCAGGAAACGGCTAACAGAACCGGACCAATAAACAGACCGATCATCCCGAAAGCAATCAAACCACCAATAACGCCAGAGAGGATCAGGATCAGCGGTAAATCGGCACCCATGCGAATTAACATTGGGCGGATGACGTTATCCAGCGTGCCAACCACACCGCTCCACACTAACAATACCGTTCCCCAGGTGGTATCGCCGGTCCAGTAGAGCCAGATAATCGCCGGAATCAGTACCGGCAACGGGCCAAGCTGGACAAGGCAGGAGAGGATCATTAACACCGTTAGCAGCGTTGCATAAGGTACGCCGGATACGGCGAGGCCGATACCGCCAAGCACTGCCTGTACTAACGCCGTCACCACCACACCCAGCGCCACCGCGAGGATAGCCTGTGCCGCCAGCAGCACGGCGGCATCTCCGCGAACGCCTGCCAGACGGGTTGCAAAATGGCGAATGCCTTGTGCCACCTGTTCACCGCGCCAGTACAGCAGGGCACTGAAGAGAAGCATCAGCGCACAATGCACCATAAAGCGCCCGATATGCGCCGCCTGCCCAACGAACCAAGTGGTGGTGGTGCCAATATAAGGGCGGACTTTCGCCATGATCGCCGTACCCCCCATATCCAGCAAGTTGTGCCAGCCTGCATACAGCTTCGCGCCAATCACCGGAATGGTATTAAGCCACGCCAGATCGGGTAACGTCATGTCGCCGCTGGAAATGGCTTTAATTAGCGGGCCGCTGCCGTCGACGATACTGTTAACCAGCAAAGCAATAGGGATGATAAACACCATCACTAATAACAGCGTCATCACCAGAACGGCGAGAGAGCGGCGGCCAAACATGATCTTTTGCAAACGTAACAATACCGGCCAGGTGGCGATAACCACCGTACCGGCCCATGCAAAGCCGAGAATAAAGGGTTGAACAATCCACAGACATGCCACAATCATGATGGCTAAAAACAGCACCGAAAGCAGAATTTGTGCGACATCCCTGGGCTGACGAACATTTACCATAACTACTTTTCACCTTTTTTGTGCGTCAAATCGTCGACGCGACGTGGACACGCGAAACTCACCTGCATAATGATGAGCAATTTCAGCGGTTTTTAACAGGCCGATTCTGTCCTTAATTCTGATGGGCGTGTTAGAAAAAAATGTGGTACAACAACTCAGGCAACACGCAAACGATTTACTCGTCGTATTTCAAGTTGCATGTGCTGCGGCTACGTTCGTTCACCCCAGTCACTTACTATTGTAAGCTCCTGGAGTTCACTCGCTTGCCGCCTTCCTGCAACTCGAAATCCATAGAGTAAATAAACATCACCTTTCAGTGCGCTATTGCAGCCGCCTGAAAGAATAGTGTATCGACCTACATCACAGACCGCAGGAAAGGGTCAATATAATGATTCCACAGATTTCCCAGGCACCCGGCGTCGTTCAACTGGTGCTTAATTTTTTGCAAGAGCTGGAGCAACAAGGTTTTACCGGCGATGCGGCGACAAGTTATGCCGATCGTCTGACAATGTCGACCGACAACAGTATTTACCAACTTCTCCCCGATGCGGTGGTATTTCCGCGTTCAACCGCAGATGTGGTGCTGATCGCCCGTCTTGCCGCGCAGGAACGCTATTCATCGCTGATCTTTACCCCCCGCGGCGGCGGCACCGGCACTAACGGTCAGGCGCTCAACCAGGGGATTATTGTTGATATGTCCCGCCATATGAACCGCATCATCGAAATTAACCCTGAAGAGGGCTGGGTGCGCGTTGAGGCCGGGGTGATAAAAGACCAACTCAATCAGTACCTGAAACCGTTCGGCTACTTTTTTGCGCCGGAACTTTCGACCAGCAACCGGGCAACGCTCGGTGGGATGATCAATACCGATGCATCCGGTCAGGGATCGCTGGTCTATGGCAAAACGTCAGATCACGTACTTGGCGTACGCGCGGTGTTGTTGGGGGGCGATATTCTCGATACGCAACCTTTACCCGTCGAGCTGGCGGAAACGCTGGGTAAATCCAATACCACAATCGGGCGAATTTATAACACGGTTTATCAACGTTGCCGTCAGCAACGCCAGTTAATCATCGACAACTTCCCCAAACTTAACCGCTTTCTTACCGGTTACGATCTGCGTCATGTCTTTAACGATGAGATGACCGAGTTCGACCTGACGCGCATTCTGACGGGTTCAGAAGGGACGCTGGCCTTTATTACCGAAGCGCGGCTGGATATTACGCGCTTGCCTAAAGTGCGCCGTCTGGTGAATGTCAAATATGACTCTTTTGACTCTGCGCTGCGTAACGCGCCGTTTATGGTTGAGGCGCGGGCGCTTTCGGTAGAGACGGTGGACTCAAAAGTGCTGAATCTGGCGCGGGAAGATATTGTCTGGCATTCCGTCAGCGAGTTGATTACCGATGTGCCTGACAAAGAGATGCTCGGACTGAACATTGTGGAATTTGCTGGTGATGATGAGGCGCTGATTGACGAGCGAGTTAATGCACTCTGTGTGCGGCTTGATGAGCTGATTGCTAGCCAACAGGCAGGTGTGATTGGCTGGCAGGTGTGCCGCGAGCTGGCGGGGGTTGAACGTATCTATGCGATGCGCAAAAAAGCCGTTGGTCTGCTTGGCAATGCCAAAGGTGCCGCTAAGCCAATTCCGTTTGCTGAGGATACCTGCGTACCGCCGGAACATCTGGCCGATTATATTGCTGAATTTCGCGCGCTGCTCGACAGCCACGGCTTAAGCTACGGTATGTTCGGTCACGTCGACGCAGGTGTCTTGCACGTCCGTCCGGCACTGGATATGTGCGATCCGCAACAAGAGATTTTGATGAAGCAAATCTCTGATGACGTGGTGGCGCTGACTGCGAAATACGGTGGTTTGTTGTGGGGCGAGCACGGCAAAGGTTTTCGCGCTGAATACAGCCCGGCGTTTTTCGGTGAGGAACTTTTTGCAGAACTGCGCAAAGTGAAAGCGGCATTTGACCCGCATAACCGACTCAACCCAGGGAAGATTTGCCCGCCAGAAGGTCTCGATGCGCCGATGATGAAAGTGGACGCGGTGAAGCGCGGTACATTCGATCGGCAGATCCCCATTGCGGTACGCCAGCAGTGGCGCGGTGCGATGGAGTGTAACGGCAACGGTTTATGCTTCAACTTTGATGCCCGTAGTCCGATGTGTCCGTCGATGAAGATCACCCAGAACCGGATTCATTCACCGAAAGGGCGCGCAACGCTGGTGCGTGAATGGCTGCGCTTGTTGGCGGATCGCGGCGTTGACCCACTCAAACTGGAACAAGAACTGCCTGAATCCGGCGTCAGTTTGCGGACGTTAATTGCCCGCACGCGCAATAGCTGGCATGCGAATAAAGGCGAATATGACTTCTCACACGAAGTCAAAGAGGCGATGTCGGGCTGTCTGGCCTGTAAAGCTTGTTCGACCCAGTGCCCCATCAAAATTGATGTGCCGGAGTTTCGCTCTCGTTTTCTGCAGCTCTATCACACCCGTTATTTACGCCCGCTTCGCGACCACCTCGTTGCTACGGTCGAGAGCTACGCACCGCTGATGGCACGCGCGCCGAAAACCTTTAACTTCTTCATTAACCAGCCGCTGGTGCGCAAACTCTCGGAAAAACATATCGGCATGGTTGATTTGCCACTGCTGTCGGTCCCCTCGCTACAACAACAAATGGTGGGGCATCGCTCGGCAAACATGACGCTGGAACAGCTTGAAGCTCTCAATGCAGAGCAGAAAGCGCGCACGGTGTTGGTGGTGCAGGACCCCTTTACCAGCTATTACGATGCGCAAGTGGTGGCGGATTTTGTCCGTCTGGTTGAAAAATTAGGTTTCCAGCCTGTGTTACTGCCATTTTCGCCAAATGGCAAAGCCCAGCATATCAAAGGCTTTCTTAATCGTTTTGCGAAGACGGCGAAAAAGACGGCGGATTTCCTCAACCGTATGGCTAAGCTTGGGATGCCAATGGTGGGCGTCGATCCGGCGCTGGTACTTTGTTATCGCGATGAATATAAACTGGCGCTGGGCGAGGAACGTGGCGAGTTTAACGTCTTACTTGCGAATGAATGGCTGGCAAGCGCACTTGAGTCACATCCAGTGGCTACAGTCAGCGGTGAATCATGGTATTTCTTTGGTCACTGTACCGAGGTTACCGCTTTGCCGGGCGCGCCAGCACAATGGGCCGCGATATTTGCCCGTTTTGGCGCGAAACTGGAAAATGTCAGCGTGGGTTGCTGCGGCATGGCAGGGACTTACGGACATGAAGCGAAAAACCATGAAAATTCGCTCGGGATCTATGAGTTATCCTGGCATCAGGCTATGCAGCGACTGCCGCGTAACCGCTGTCTGGCGACCGGATATTCCTGCCGTAGCCAGGTAAAACGGGTTGAAGGCACGGGGGTACGCCATCCTGTGCAGGCTTTACTGGAGATTATTAAATGATATGGAAACGGAAAATCACCCTGGAAGCACTGAATGCTATGGGTGAAGGAAACATGGTGGGGTTCCTGGATATTCGCTTTGAACATATTGGTGATGACACCCTTGAAGCGACAATGCCAGTAGACTCGCGGACAAAGCAGCCTTTCGGGTTGCTGCATGGAGGAGCATCCGTGGTACTGGCCGAAAGTATCGGTTCCGTTGCCGGTTATTTATGTACCGAAGGTGAGCAAAAAGTGGTTGGTCTGGAAATCAATGCTAATCACGTCCGCTCGGCACGAGAAGGGCGGGTGCGCGGCATATGTAAACCGTTGCATCTCGGTTCGCGTCACCAGGTCTGGCAGATTGAAATCTTCGATGAGAAAGGGCGTTTGTGCTGTTCGTCACGATTGACGACCGCCATTTTGTGACGTTGTCACCAGAAAAGTGTGACGCATATTGCTTTTGGTCATTATCTGCACAGTAAACGGTGGTATACTGTGCAGGTCTTGTCTAAAAGCGAGGATGCTATGTCTACTCAACTTGATCCCACCCAGCTGGCCATTGAATTTTTACGCCGTGACCAGAGCAATCTTTCACCTGCCCAATATCTCAAACGTCTGAAACAACTAGAACTTGAATTTGCTGACCTGCTTACTCTCTCTTCTGCTGAATTAAAAGAAGAAATCTACTTTGCCTGGCGTCTGGGCGTGCATTGATCCTGACTTAATGCCGCAAGTTCGCCAAATCGACCTGGATTAACCTCCGTCCAGGTTCGATGACCTTCTTAATACTGCTTATCTACCGCCTGATATTGTTCAAAAATAATACTAATCGCAGTTTGTGTTAAAACGGCGGGTTAGCTTTATGAGATTATTCTTATCGCCCCTTCAAGAGCTAAGCCACTGAGAGTGCCGGAGATAAGCGCCGGATGGGGTAGAAACCCTTAAGCCTGTGTCGCACAGACTTAAGGGTTTTCTTATTTCTGAACGCTGCACTTTTTTACCTATCTCTTAAATAGTCATTTTCAATACAACTTTTTCTTTTTCATCACAGCCTTAATGCTCCTTAGATAATAACCATTATCTAACAATGAGATACCTAATTCTTAGCGTGCCTGTTAACCCACACATCAG
Organism: Shigella sp. SIG3; assembly: GCF_053555855.1. Taxonomy (NCBI): domain Bacteria; kingdom Pseudomonadati; phylum Pseudomonadota; class Gammaproteobacteria; order Enterobacterales; family Enterobacteriaceae; genus Shigella; species Shigella sp. SIG3. Next base: position 7,321 of record NZ_JBQZXE010000075.1, on the reverse strand, counting down.
GGGCTATGCTTATTAAAAGCAGGCAAAAAGCATGTTTTACGGTAAAGCCCCTGCGTTTGCTGGGTTGAACTGATAATCATTATCACTAACATGCTGTTATACGCTGAAAGCGATGAAGTGAGGTAAATAGATGGACATGCATTCAGGAACCTTTAACCCACAGGATTTCGCCTGGCAAGGCTTAACGCTGACACCCGCAGCGGCGATACACATCCGCGAGCTGGTGGCAAAGCAGCCAGGTATGGTCGGCGTGCGCTTAGGTGTGAAGCAAACGGGCTGCGCGGGCTTTGGCTATGTGCTCGACAGTGTTAGCGAGCCGGACAAAGACGATCTGCTGTTTGAACACGACGGCGCGAAGCTGTTTGTCCCGCTGCAATCGATGCCGTTTATTGATGGCACGGAAATCGATTTCGTTCGTGAAGGACTTAATCAGATATTCAAATTTCACAACCCTAAAGCCCAGAATGAATGTGGCTGTGGCGAAAGCTTTAGGGTATAGGCGGTACTATGTCTCGTAATACTGAAGCAACTGACGATGTCAAAACCTGGACCGGCGGCCCGCTGAATTATAAAGAAGGATTCTTCACCCAGTTAGCCACCGATGAGCTGGCAAAGGGGATAAACGAAGAGGTGGTGCGCGCAATTTCGGCGAAGCGTAATGAGCCGGAGTGGATGCTGGAGTTTCGTCTAAACGCCTATCGCGCATGGCTGGAGATGGAAGAACCGCACTGGTTGAAAGCGCACTACGACAAGCTGAATTATCAGGATTACAGCTACTACTCAGCACCATCGTGCGGTAATTGTGACGACACTTGCGCGTCTGAACCTGGCGCGGTGCAGCAAACTGGCGCGAACGCCTTTTTAAGTAAAGAGGTGGAGGCGGCGTTTGAGCAGTTGGGCGTTCCCGTGCGGGAAGGCAAAGAGGTGGCGGTGGATGCCATTTTCGACTCTGTTTCGGTTGCCACCACTTATCGCGAAAAACTGGCGGAGCAGGGAATTATTTTCTGTTCCTTTGGTGAGGCGATCCACGATCACCCGGAACTGGTGCGTAAATATCTCGGCACCGTGGTGCCGGGGAATGACAACTTCTTTGCAGCACTTAATGCGGCGGTAGCCTCTGACGGTACGTTTATTTATGTGCCTAAAGGCGTGCGCTGCCCGATGGAACTTTCCACCTATTTTCGCATTAACGCGGAAAAAACCGGGCAGTTTGAGCGCACAATTCTGGTGGCCGACGAAGACAGCTACGTCAGCTACATTGAAGGCTGTTCCGCTCCGGTGCGTGACAGCTATCAGTTGCACGCGGCAGTGGTGGAAGTCATCATCCATAAAAACGCCGAGGTGAAATATTCCACGGTACAAAACTGGTTCCCTGGCGATAACAACACCGGCGGTATTCTCAACTTCGTCACCAAGCGTGCTTTGTGCGAAGGCGAAAACAGCAAAATGTCATGGACGCAATCAGAAACCGGGTCAGCGATTACGTGGAAATATCCCAGCTGCATTTTGCGCGGCGATAACTCCATTGGTGAGTTTTACTCAGTGGCGCTGACCAGCGGTCATCAGCAAGCGGATACCGGCACCAAGATGATCCACATCGGTAAAAACACCAAATCGACCATTATCTCGAAAGGGATCTCTGCCGGACATAGTCAGAACAGTTATCGCGGCTTAGTGAAAATCATGCCGACGGCAACCAATGCGCGCAATTTCACTCAGTGCGACTCAATGCTGATTGGCGCTAATTGTGGGGCGCATACCTTCCCGTATGTCGAATGTCGCAATAACAGCGCACAACTGGAGCACGAGGCAACGACATCACGTATTGGTGAAGATCAACTGTTTTACTGCCTGCAACGCGGGATCAGCGAAGAAGACGCCATCTCGATGATTGTTAACGGTTTCTGCAAAGACGTGTTCTCAGAACTGCCGCTGGAATTTGCCGTTGAAGCACAAAAACTCCTCGCCATCAGTCTTGAACACAGCGTCGGATAAGGAATAAACATGTTAAGTATTAAAGATTTACACGTCAGCGTGGAAGATAAAGCTATCCTGCGTGGATTAAGCCTCGACGTTCGTCCCGGCGAAGTTCACGCCATTATGGGGCCAAACGGTTCGGGCAAAAGTACTTTATCGGCAACGCTTGCCGGGCGCGAAGATTATGAAGTGACGGGCGGCACGGTTGAGTTCAAAGGCAAAGATTTGCTTGCACTGTCGCCGGAAGATCGTGCAGGCGAAGGCATCTTTATGGCCTTCCAGTATCCGGTGGAGATTCCAGGCGTCAGTAACCAGTTTTTCCTGCAAACGGCACTTAATGCAGTGCGCAGCTATCGCGGCCAGGAAACGCACGACCGCTTTGATTTTCAGGATTTGATGGAAGAGAAAATCGCTCTCCTGAAGATGCCGGAAGATTTATTAACCCGTTCGGTAAACGTTGGTTTTTCCGGCGGCGAGAAAAAGCGCAACGATATTTTGCAAATGGCGGTGCTGGAACCGGAGTTATGCATTCTTGATGAGTCGGACTCCGGGCTGGATATTGACGCATTAAAAGTGGTCGCCGATGGCGTGAACTCGCTGCGTGATGGCAAGCGCTCATTCATCATTGTTACGCACTACCAACGCATTCTCGACTACATCAAGCCTGATTACGTTCATGTGCTATATCAGGGACGAATTGTGAAATCCGGCGATTTCACGTTGGTCAAACAACTGGAGGAGCAGGGTTATGGCTGGCTTACCGAACAGCAGTAATGCGCTGCAACAGTGGCATCACTTGTTTGAAGCTGAAGGGACAAAACGCTCACCGCAAGCACAGCAGCATTTACAACAATTGCTGCGTACCGGACTGCCGACACGTAAACATGAAAACTGGAAATATACGCCGCTGGAAGGGCTGACCAATAGTCAGTTTGTCAGCATTGCGGGAGATATATCCCCACAGCAGCGTGATGCCTTAGCGTTAACGTTAGACGCCGTGCGGCTGGTGTTTGTCGATGGACGTTACGTGCCCGCGCTGAGCGATGCAATTGAAGGCAGCGGATATGAAGTGAGCATTAACGACGACCGTCAGGGGTTACCCGACGCTATTCAGGCGGAAGTGTTTCTGCATTTGACGGAAAGCCTGGCACAAAGCGTGACGCATATCGCCGTGAAGCGCGGTCAACGGCCGGCAAAGCCATTGCTGTTAATGCATATCACCCAGGGCGTGGCAGGTGAAGAGGTGAACACTGCCCATTACCGGCATCATCTGGATCTGGCGGAAGGTGCCGAAGCAACGGTGATCGAACATTTTGTCAGCCTTAATGATGCTCGTCATTTTACCGGGGCACGGTTCACTATCAATGTCGCAGCGAACGCCCACTTGCAGCATATCAAGCTGGCGTTTGAAAACCCGGTCAGTCACCACTTTGCCCATAACGATTTGTTGCTGGCTGACGATGCCACCGCATTTAGCCATAGTTTCCTGCTGGGTGGCGCAGTGTTACGACACAACACCAGTACGCAACTCAATGGCGAAAACAGCACGCTGCGGATCAATAGCCTGGCGATGCCGGTGAAAAACGAGGTGTGTGATACCCGTACCTGGCTGGAACACAATAAAGGTTTTTGTAACAGCCGACAGTTGCACAAAACTATCGTCAGCGACAAAGGCCGCGCGGTATTTAACGGTTTGATCAACGTCGCGCAGCACGCCATCAAAACGGATGGTCAGATGACCAACAATAATCTGCTGATGGGCAAACTGGCGGAAGTGGATACAAAACCGCAGCTGGAAATCTATGCAGATGATGTGAAATGCAGCCACGGCGCGACGGTGGGGCGTATTGATGATGAACAGATGTTCTATCTGCGCTCGCGCGGGATCAATCAGCAGGATGCCCAGCAGATGATCATTTACGCCTTTGCTGCCGAACTGACGGAAGCACTGCGTGATGAGGGGCTTAAACAGCAGGTGCTGGCCCGAATCGGTCAACGGCTGCCAGGAGGTGCAAGATGACTTTTTCCGTCGACAAAGTGCGGGCCGACTTTCCGGTGCTTTCGCGTGAGGTAAACGGTTTGCCGCTGGCTTATCTCGACAGCGCCGCCAGTGCACAGAAACCGAGCCAGGTGATTGACGCCGAGGCCGAGTTTTATCGTCATGGCTACGCGGCGGTGCATCGCGGTATTCATACCTTAAGCGCCCAGGCGACCGAGAAAATGGAGAACGTGCGCAAGCGGGCATCGCTGTTTATTAATGCCCGTTCGGCGGAAGAGCTGGTGTTCGTCCGCGGCACGACGGAAGGGATCAATCTGGTCGCCAATAGCTGGGGCAACAGCAATGTGCGGGCGGGCGATAACATCATCATCAGTCAGATGGAGCACCACGCTAACATTGTCCCCTGGCAGATGCTTTGCGCACGCGTTGGCGCAGAGCTGCGTGTGATCCCTCTCAACCCCGACGGTACGCTGCAACTGGAGACGCTGCCTACGCTGTTTGATGAGAAAACTCGCCTGCTGGCAATTACTCATGTCTCCAACGTGCTTGGCACAGAAAATCCACTGGCGGAAATGATCACGCTTGCGCACCAGCATGGCGCAAAAGTGCTGGTGGATGGCGCTCAGGCGGTGATGCATCATCCGGTGGATGTTCAGGCGCAGGGTTGCGACTTTTACGTGTTCTCCGGGCATAAACTGTATGGCCCCACCGGAATTGGCATTCTTTATGTGAAAGAAGCCTTGTTGCAGGAGATGCCGCCGTGGGAAGGGGGCGGTTCTATGATCGCCACCGTCAGCCTGAGTGAAGGCACTACCTGGACCAAAGCACCATGGCGGTTTGAAGCCGGTACACCCAATACCGGGGGCATCATTGGTCTTGGCGCGGCGCTGGAGTATGTTTCGGCGCTGGGGCTTAATAGCATAGCCGAGTATGAACAGAATCTGATGCATTATGCGCTATCACAGCTGGAATCTGTACCGGATCTCACTCTCTATGGCCAACAAAACAGGCTTGGCGTTATTGCTTTTAATCTCGGTAAACACCACGCCTATGATGTTGGCAGTTTTCTCGATAATTACGGCATTGCTGTGCGTACCGGACATCACTGCGCTATGCCATTAATGGCCTATTACAACGTCCCTGCGATGTGTCGGGCGTCGCTGGCCATGTATAACACCCATGAAGAAGTGGATCGTCTGGTGACCGGCCTGCAACGTATTCACCGTCTGCTGGGATAACAGGGAGGCACTATGGCTTTATTGCCGGATAAAGAAAAATTGCTGCGTAATTTTTTACGCTGCGCCAACTGGGAAGAGAAATATCTCTACATTATTGAGCTGGGCCAGCGTCTGCCAGAATTACGCGCCGAAGACGGAAGCCCACAAAATAGCATTCAGGGCTGCCAGAGTCAGGTGTGGATTGTCATGCGCCAGAATGCGCAGGGAATTATTGAATTGCAGGGCGACAGCGATGCGGCGATTGTGAAAGGGCTTATTGCGGTCGTCTTTATTCTCTACGATCAGATGACGCCGCAGGATATTGTCAATTTCGATGTGCGTCCGTGGTTTGAAAAAATGGCGCTCACCCAACATCTCACCCCATCTCGTTCACAAGGTCTGGAAGCGATGATTCGCGCAATTCGCGCCAAAGCCGCTGCACTTAGCTAAACTAAAGGGACAGCTTTCATCCGGTTGGCTCACATTGCCGGATGGTCAATGTTTACACTGACCTGCACAGGAGTGTTTTGGTTTCAGGTGAACATAAGCACCATCCGACGTTTCAGCGTGAGTCTCCGGCAAATACAGGAGGTTTACAATGAAACGCGCGTCTTTGCTTACACTCACGCTTATCGGCGCTTTTAGCGCCATCCAGGCTGCCTGGGCGGTTGATTATCCGCTACCACCAACCGGAAGCCGACTGGTTGGGCAAAATCAAACGTATACGGTGCAAGAAGGGGATAAAAACCTTCAGGCTATTGCCCGACGTTTTGATACTGCGGCAATGTTGATCCTTGAAGCCAATAACACTATCGCCCCGGTGCCAAAACCTGGTACGACGATAACTATTCCTTCACAACTGTTATTACCTGATGCACCGCGTCAGGGGATTATCGTTAACCTTGCAGAGCTGCGCCTTTATTATTATCCGCCGGGAGAAAATATTGTGCAGGTTTATCCAATAGGTATTGGATTGCAGGGGCTGGAAACGCCGGTGATGGAAACGCGTGTTGGGCAGAAAATCCCTAACCCAACCTGGACGCCTACGGCAGGCATTCGTCAGCGTTCGCTGGAGCGTGGCATTAAATTACCGCCAGTCGTTCCTGCCGGACCAAATAACCCGCTAGGACGTTACGCACTGCGCCTCGCGCATGGTAATGGCGAATACCTCATTCATGGCACCAGTGCGCCGGACAGCGTTGGTTTGCGCGTCAGTTCAGGGTGTATTCGCATGAATGCACCGGATATTAAAGCCTTGTTCTCCAGCGTGCGGACGGGAACGCCGGTGAAAGTGATCAACGAACCGGTGAAATATTCCGTGGAACCTAACGGGATGCGTTATGTTGAAGTACATCGACCACTATCAGCAGAAGAACAGCAAAACGTTCAGACAATGCCATACACACTGCCAGCAGGCTTTACGCAATTTAAAGACAATAAGGCTGTAGATCAGAAGTTAGTCGATAAAGCGTTGTATCGTCGGGCAGGGTATCCGGTTTCGGTGAGCAGTGGAGCAACTCCCGCAGCCAGCAATGCGCCTTCAGTAGAGTCAGCGCAGAATGGTGAACCAGAGCAAGGGAATATGTTACGCGCGACGCAGTAGTGGTAAATAGCAGACAAAAAAAATGGCGCACAATGTGCGCCATTTTTCACTTCACAGGTACTATTACTTGCGGTATTTAGTAGCCATGTTGTCCAGACGCTGGTTAGCACGAGCTGCGTCATCTTTAGCAGCCTGAACGTCGGAACGCATTGCGTTCACGTCGTTGCTCAGCTGGTCAACTTTAGCGTTCAGAGTCTGAACGTCAGAAGACAGCTGATCGATTTTAGCGTTGCTGGAGCAACCTGCCAGCAGAGTAGAACCCAGGATTACCGCGCCCAGTACCAGTTTAGTAGCTTTCATTATTAATACCCTCTAGATTGAGTTAATCTCCATGTAGCGTTACAAGTATTACACAAAGTTTTTTATGTTGAGAATATTTTTTTGATGGGAAGGCACTTATTTTTGATCGTTCGCTCAAAGAAGCATCGAACGCTGGGTTTTAGATAAAAAAATTGAGAGAAAACAGGATGCTTCCATCGGATTCATCTTAAATAAAGTGAGATTATATAGTGAAATCCGATTTGA
>NZ_JBQZXE010000074.1:0-19553 GCF_053555855.1 Shigella sp. SIG3 | reverse complement strand
GGTATTACCCCCCTTTGAGACTATTTTAGCCACCAGCAAGAAACGTCTATACTCGCAATTTACGCAGAACTTTTGACGAAAGGACGCCACTTCATTATGGCTCACCCTCATTTATTAGCGGAAAGAATTTCCCGCCTGAGCAGTTCGTTGGAAAAGGGGCTTTATGAACGTAGCCACGCCATCCGCTTGTGTTTATTAGCGGCATTAAGTGGTGAAAGTGTGTTCCTCCTTGGCCCGCCAGGTATTGCCAAAAGTTTGATCGCCCGGCGCTTAAAATTCGCCTTTCAGAATGCCCGCGCGTTTGAATATCTGATGACCCGCTTCTCCACGCCGGAAGAAGTTTTTGGTCCCCTTTCTATTCAGGCGCTAAAAGATGAAGGGCGCTATGAACGTTTAACCAGCGGTTACCTGCCGGAAGCAGAAATCGTCTTTCTGGATGAGATCTGGAAAGCGGGCCCGGCAATTCTTAATACCTTGCTCACCGCCATTAACGAGCGCCAGTTCCGCAACGGTGCACACGTAGAAAAAATCCCGATGCGTCTACTGGTGGCGGCCTCCAACGAGCTGCCGGAAGCAGACAGCAGTCTGGAAGCGTTATATGACCGCATGCTGATTCGTCTATGGTTAGATAAAGTGCAAGATAAAGCGAATTTCCGCTCCATGCTGACCAGTCAACAGGATGAAAACGACAATCCGGTTCCTGATGCCTTGCAGGTCACAGATGAAGAATATGAACGCTGGCAGAAAGAGATTGGTGAAATTACGCTGCCCGATCATGTATTTGAGCTGATTTTTATGCTGCGCCAGCAACTGGATAAATTACCGGATGCGCCTTATGTCTCGGATCGTCGCTGGAAAAAAGCGATCCGCTTATTGCAGGCCAGCGCCTTTTTTAGCGGTCGCAGTGCTGTTGCCCCGGTTGATCTCATTTTGCTGAAAGATTGCCTGTGGTATGACGCGCAAAGCCTGAATTTGATACAACAACAAATTGATGTATTGATGACCGGTCATGCCTGGCAACAGCAAGGGATGTTGACCCGCCTGGGCGCGATTGTGCAACGTCACCTGCAACTCCAGCAGCAACAAAGCGATAAAACAGCCTTAACGTTAATTCGTCTGGGCGGCATTTTCAGCCGTCGTCAGCAGTATCAACTTCCTGTTAACGTTACTGCTTCCACTCTGACTCTGCTGCTGCAAAAACCGTTAAAACTGCATGATATGGAAGTGGTTCATATCTCCTTTGAGCGTAGCGCGCTGGAACAGTGGCTGAGTAAAGGTGGTGAAATTCGCGGCAAACTGAACGGTATCGGCTTTGCCCAGAAACTGAATCTGGAAGTTGATAGCACCCAACATCTTGTTGTACGCGATGTAAGTTTACAAGGCAGTACGCTGGCACTTCCCGGTTCATCGGCTGAAGGTCTGCCAGGTGAAATAAAACAACAACTGGAAGAGCTTGAAAGCGACTGGCGTAAGCAACACGCTTTATTCAGCGAACAGCAAAAATGTCTGTTTATCCCTGGCGACTGGTTAGGTCGCATTGAAGCCAGCCTACAGGATGTCGGTGCACAGATTCGCCAGGCACAACAATGCTAACGCTGGATACGCTTAATGTGATGCTGGCCGTCAGCGAAGAGGGATTGATCGAAGAGATGATCATCGCACTGCTGGCCTCACCGCAGCTGGCGGTCTTCTTTGAAAAATTCCCACGACTGAAGGCGGCAATCACTGATGATGTTCCCCGCTGGCGTGAGGCGCTGCGCAGTCGGCTGAAAGATGCCCGAGTCCCGCCGGAACTCACCGAAGAGGTGATGTGCTATCAGCAAAGCCAGCTCCTCTCCACGCCGCAGTTTATTGTGCAGCTACCACAGATCCTAGACTTACTGCATCGTCTGAATTCCCCATGGGCAGAACAAGCCCGGCAGTTGGTTGATGCTAACAGCACAATAACTTCAGCGTTACACACGCTTTTTCTCCAGCGTTGGCGTTTAAGTCTGATCGTGCAAGCAACGACGTTAAATCAACAGCTATTAGAAGAAGAACGCGAACAACTGTTAAGTGAAGTTCAGGAACGCATGACGCTGAGCGGACAACTTGAACCGATTCTCGCAGATAACAATACCGCAGCTGGTCGTCTGTGGGATATGAGCGCCGGTCAGCTTAAACGTGGCGACTATCAGTTTATTGTGAAATACGGTGAATTTCTTAACGAACAGCCGGAACTGAAACGCCTGGCAGAGCAGCCGGGGCGTTCTCGGGAAGCCAAATCAATACCGCGCAACGATGCGTAGATGGAAACCTTCCGCACCATGGTGCGCGAACCGGCGACGGTTCCTGAGCAGGTTGATGGTCTGCAACAAAGCGATGATATTTTACGTCTCCTGCCGCCAGAACTGGCGACACTAGGGATAACGGAACTGGAGTATGAGTTTTACCGTCGGCTGGTGGAAAAACAGTTGCTCACCTATCGCCTGCACGGTGAGTCGTGGCGTGAAAAAGTGCTCGAACGTCCGGTGGTACATAAAGATTACGATGAACAGCCGCGCGGGCCGTTTATTGTCTGTGTGGATACTTCCGGCTCAATGGGCGGCTTTAATGAACAGTGTGCGAAAGCGTTCTGCCTGGCTTTGATGCGCATTGCTCTCGCTGAAAACCGGCGCTGTTATATTATGCTATTTTCCACCGAGATCGTCCGTTATGAGCTTTCAGGCCCACAAGGCATCGAACAAGCAATCCGTTTTTTAAGCCAGCAGTTTCGTGGCGGCACCGATCTTGCCAGTTGTTTTCGCGCCATTATGGAACGCTTGCAAAGCAGGGAATGGTTTGATGCCGATGCGGTGGTGATTTCTGATTTTATCGCTCAGCGGTTGCCTGACGACGTGACGAGTAAAGTGAAAGAGCTGCAGCGGGTACATCAGCATCGCTTTCATGCCGTGGCGATGTCGGCACACGGCAAACCCGGCATCATGCGCATTTTCGATCATATCTGGCGCTTTGATACCGGGATGCGAAGCCGCCTGCTCAGACGCTGGCGGCGATAAATTATTACAGCAGAGAAGGGACGCTCTCGCGAACAGCAACTGGCCATACTCCACACTGAACCTGGCCGATATGCGGCAGTTGCAGCAGCAGCATAGTCAAACGAGACTGGCCGATACCGCCGCCGATGGTCTGCGGCATTTCACCGCGCAGCAGCGCCTGATGCCATTCCAGCTGCAGACGATCTTCATCACCGGTCAGCGCCAGCTGATGCTTCAGCGTGTCGGCATCCACGCGGATCCCCATGGAAGAAAGCTCAAACGCATCTTCCAGTACCGGGTTCCACACCAGAATATCGCCGTTCAGGCCCGCATGGCCCAGCTCTGACGGGGTGCTCCAGTCATCATAATCCGGTGCGCGCACGTCGTGACGATGACCATCACTCAACTTGCCGCCAATCCCGACGAGGAATACCGCGCCAAGATCTTTCGCAATCGCCCGCTCACGCCCTTTGGCATCGAGATCCGGATAACGAGACAGTAACTCCTGGCTGTGTACGAAGTGAATCTGATCCGGCAGGAACGGTGCCAGGCCAAACTCTTCGTTAACCGCAGCTTCGGTTGCTTTAATTCCCGCCCAGATCGCCTCTACCGTGCTTTTCAGAGTCGAGAATTGACGCTCACCGTCGCCCATTACGCGTTCCCAGTCCCACTGGTCAACATAGACCGAGTGCAACGGAGAAAGACGGTCTTCATCGGGGCGAAGGGCTTTCATGTGCGTGTACAGCCCTTCGCCCGCGCTGAAGTCGTGTTGCCCTAAGGTCTGACGTTTCCACTTCGCCAGTGAATGAACCACTTCGAACTGGGCATCAGGCAGAGCTTTCACTTTTACCTGCACCGCTTTTTCACAGCCCGACAAGTTATCCTGCGTGCCATCCCCCACACGGCTAAGAATCGGCGCCTGGACTTCGATCAGCCCCAGACGTTCTTCCAGTTGGCGAGAAAAGTGAGATTTCACGAAGCTAATTTGGCGTTGTTTGGCAATGTAAGCGGTTTTCATTTTTTATACTCCTGCGTCCTGTTGCTTATGATTAAGCAACAAAAACCGACACACATGCAATAATCATTCAATAAAAAGCCTAACACACTTTTGATTCATTAAAAAAGAAGGCTAAAATAGAATGAATCATCAATCTGCATAAGAAAATCCTATGGAAAATTATCTGATCGACAATCTGGACCGTGGCATCCTGGAAGCATTAATGGGCAATGCGCGCACCGCTTACGCCGAACTGGCGAAACAATTTGGCGTCAGTCCGGGGACGATTCACGTTCGAGTAGAGAAAATGAAGCAGGCGGGGATCATTACCGGGGCGCGTATTGATGTCAGCCCGAAGCAGCTCGGTTATGACGTAGGCTGCTTTATCGGCATTATATTAAAGAGCGCCAAAGACTACCCTTCCGCGCTGGCAAAGCTGGAAAGCCTTGATGAAGTCACTGAAGCCTATTACACAACCGGCCACTACAGCATCTTTATAAAAGTTATGTGCCGTTCGATCGACGCTCTCCAGCATGTACTTATCAACAAGATCCAAACAATTGATGAAATTCAGTCCACCGAGACATTGATCGTCCTGCAAAACCCGATCATGCGTACCATCAAGCCCTGATCGGCTTTTTTAATCCCATACTTTTCCACAGGTAGATCCCAACGCGTTCACAGCGTACAATACGCCACTCTTAATAAAGGTGGCGGTTTATGGCAGATATCACTCTTATCAGCGGCAGCACCCTCGGCGGTGCCGAATATGTAGCAGAACACCTGGCTGAAAAGCTGGAAGAGGCGGGTTTTACCACCGAAACGCTGCACGGTCCGCTGTTGGAAGATTTATCTGCCTCGGGGATCTGGCTGGTTATCAGCTCCACCCACGGTGCCGGAGATATTCCGGACAACCTTTCTCCTTTCTATGAAGCATTGCAGGAACAGAAGCCCGATCTTTCTGCGGTCCGCTTTGGCGCAATCGGTATTGGCAGTCGTGAATATGACACCTTTTGTGGGGCTATCGATAAACTCGAGGCAGAACTCAAAAATTCCGGTGCAAAACAGACAGGCGAAACACTGAAGATCAACATTCTTGATCACGACATTCCGGAAGATCCGGCAGAAGAATGGCTGGGATCGTGGATTAATTTACTCAAATAAGTATACAGATCGTGCGATCTACTGTGGATAACTCTGTCAGGAAGCTTGGATCAACCGGTAGTTATCCAAAGAACAACCGTTGTTCAGTTTTTGAGTTGTGTATAACCCCTCATTCTGATCCCAGCTTATACGGTCCAGGATCACCGATCATTCACAGTTAATGATCCTTTCCAGGTTGTTGATCTTAAAAGTCGGATCCTTGTTATCCACAGGGCAGTGCGATCCTAATAAGAGATCACAATAGAACAGATCTCTAAATAAATAGATCTTCTTTTTAATACCCAGGATCCCAGGTCTTTCTCAAGCCGACAAAGTTGAGTAGAATCCACGGCCCGGGCTTCAATCCATTTTCATACCGCGTTATGCGAGGCAATCACCATGTTTTATCCGGATCCTTTTGACGTCATCATCATTGGCGGGGGTCATGCAGGCACCGAGGCCGCGATGGCTGCGGCGCGTATGGGTCAACAGACTCTGCTTTTGACACACAATATCGACACTCTGGGGCAGATGAGCTGCAACCCGGCGATCGGCGGTATTGGGAAGGGACATCTGGTAAAAGAAGTGGATGCACTCGGCGGTCTGATGGCGAAAGCGATCGATCAAGCGGGTATCCAGTTTAGGATACTAAACGCAAGCAAAGGACCGGCGGTTCGCGCTACCCGAGCTCAGGCGGATCGTGTGCGCTACCGTCAGGCGGTACGTACGGCGCTGGAGAACCAACCGAACCTGATGATCTTCCAGCAGGCGGTTGAAGATCTTATTGTCGAAAACGATCGCGTGGTCGGTGCTGTTACCCAAATGGGACTGAAGTTCCGTGCCAAAGCTGTGGTGCTCACCGTTGGGACGTTCCTCGACGGCAAAATTCATATCGGTCTGGATAATTACAGCGGTGGCCGTGCTGGCGATCCGCCATCCATTCCGCTCTCTCGCCGTTTGCGTGAACTGCCGCTGCGCGTTGGTCGTCTGAAAACCGGTACTCCGCCGCGTATTGATGCTCGAACCATCGACTTTAGCGTGCTGGCGCAACAACATGGCGATAACCCAATGCCGGTATTCTCGTTTATGGGCAATGCGTCCCTGCATCCCCAGCAGGTGCCGTGTTATATCACTCATACCAACGAGAAAACCCATGATGTGATCCGCAGTAACCTCGATCGTAGCCCAATGTATGCAGGGGTGATCGAAGGTGTCGGCCCACGCTACTGCCCGTCGATCGAAGACAAAGTCATGCGCTTCGCAGACAGAAATCAGCATCAGATCTTCCTTGAACCGGAAGGACTGACCTCTAATGAAATTTATCCGAACGGTATCTCCACCAGCCTGCCGTTCGATGTGCAGATGCAAATCGTCCGCTCTATGCAGGGGATGGAAAACGCGAAGATCGTGCGTCCGGGTTATGCCATTGAGTATGACTTCTTCGATCCTCGCGACCTGAAACCGACGCTGGAGAGCAAGTTTATCCAGGGGCTGTTCTTTGCTGGTCAGATTAACGGCACTACCGGTTACGAAGAAGCCGCTGCGCAAGGTTTGCTGGCCGGTCTTAACGCTGCCCGTCTGTCTGCTGACAAAGAAGGTTGGGCTCCGGCACGTTCTCAGGCGTATCTCGGCGTACTGGTTGATGACCTGTGCACTTTAGGAACCAAAGAACCGTATCGTATGTTTACTTCGCGCGCAGAATATCGTCTGATGCTGCGCGAAGATAATGCGGATCTGCGTTTGACTGAAATCGGTCGTGAACTGGGCCTGGTGGATGACGAACGTTGGGCGCGCTTTAACGAGAAACTTGAGAATATCGAGCGTGAGCGTCAGCGTCTGAAATCGACCTGGGTAACCCCGTCGGCGGAAGCTGCAGCCGAAGTGAATGCTCACCTGACTGCGCCGCTTTCCCGTGAAGCCAGTGGTGAAGATCTGCTGCGTCGTCCGGAAATGACTTATGAAAAATTAACCACGCTGACGCCGTTTGCCCCTGCGTTGACAGACGAACAGGCGGCGGAACAGGTTGAGATTCAGGTTAAATACGAAGGTTATATCGCGCGCCAGCAAGATGAGATCGAAAAGCAGCTGCGTAACGAGAACACCCTGCTACCCGCGACACTGGATTACCGCCAGGTATCCGGTCTTTCTAACGAAGTGATCGCCAAACTTAACGATCACAAACCGGCCTCTATCGGCCAGGCTTCGCGTATTTCTGGCGTCACGCCTGCGGCCATCTCCATTCTGCTGGTGTGGCTGAAAAAACAGGGTATGCTGCGTCGTAGCGCATAACGCATTAAAAATGCCTGGTAAGCACCCGCTTACCAAGCAACGCATCAAGAACAGGTAATCACCGTGCTCAACAAACTCTCCTTACTGCTGAAAGACGCAGGTATTTCGCTTACTGATCACCAGAAAAACCAGCTTATTGCCTACGTGAATATGCTGCATAAATGGAACAAAGCGTACAACCTGACTTCGGTCCGCGATCCTAATGAGATGCTGGTACGCCATATTCTCGATAGCATTGTGGTGGCACCGTATCTGCAAGGTGAACGGTTTATCGATGTCGGCACCGGACCAGGACTGCCAGGCATTCCACTCTCTATCGTGCGTCCTGAAGCCCATTTCACTCTGTTGGATAGCCTTGGTAAACGCGTGCGTTTCCTTCGTCAGGTGCAACATGAGCTTAAACTGGAGAATATTGAACCAGTACAGAGCAGGGTAGAAGAGTTTCCTTCAGAGCCGCCATTTGATGGCGTAATTAGCCGCGCTTTTGCCTCTCTGAACGATATGGTGAGCTGGTGCCACCATCTTCCTGGTGAGCAAGGCCGTTTCTACGCGCTGAAAGGGCAAATGCCGGAAGATGAAATCGCTTTGTTGCCCGAAGAATATCAGGTCGAATCAGTGGTTAAACTTCAGGTTCCAGCCCTGGATGGCGAACGTCATCTGGTGGTGATTAAAGCAAATAAAATTTAATTTTTATCAAAAAAATCATAAAAAATTGACCGGTTAGACTGTTAACAACAACCAGGTTTTCTACTGATATAACTGGTTACATTTAACGCCACGTTCACTCTTTTGCATCAACAAGATAACGTGGCTTTTTTTGGTAAGCAGAAAATAAGTCATTAGTGAAAATATCAGTCTGCTAAAAATCGGCGCTAAGAACCATCATTGGCTGTTAAAACATTATTAAAAATGTCAATGGGTGGTTTTTGTTGTGTAAATGTCATTTATTAAAACAGTATCTGTTTTTAGACTGAAATATCATAAACTTGCAAAGGCATCATTTGCCAAGTAAATAAATATGCTGTGCGCGAACATGCGCAATATGTGATCTGAAGCACGCTTTATCACCAGTGTTTACGCGTTATTTACAGTTTTTCATGATCGAACAGGGGTAGCGGAAAAGTCGCAATTGTATGCACTGGAAAAATATTTAAACATTTATTCACCTTTTGGCTACTTATTGTTTGAAATCACGGGGGCGCACCGTATAATTTGACCGCTTTTTGATGCTTGACTCTAAGCCTTAAAGAAAGTTTTATACGACACGCGGCATACCTCGAAGGGAGCAGGAGTGAAAAACGTGATGTCTGTGTCGCTCGTGAGTCGAAACGTTGCTCGGAAGCTTCTGCTCGTTCAGTTACTGGTGGTGATAGCAAGTGGATTGCTGTTCAGCCTCAAAGACCCCTTCTGGGGCGTCTCTGCAATAAGCGGGGGCCTGGCAGTCTTTCTGCCTAACGTTTTGTTTATGATATTTGCCTGGCGTCACCAGGCGCATACACCAGCGAAAGGCCGGGTGGCTTGGACATTCGCATTTGGCGAAGCTTTCAAAGTTCTGGCGATGTTGGTGTTACTGGTGGTGGCGTTGGCGGTTTTAAAGGCGGTATTCTTGCCGCTGATCGTTACGTGGGTTTTGGTGCTGGTGGTTCAGATACTGGCACCGGCTGTAATTAACAACAAAGGGTAAAAGGCATCATGGCTTCAGAAAATATGACGCCGCAGGATTACATAGGACACCACCTGAATAACCTTCAGCTGGACCTGCGTACATTCTCGCTGGTGGATCCACAAAACCCCCCAGCCACCTTCTGGACAATCAATATTGACTCCATGTTCTTCTCGGTGGTGCTGGGTCTGTTGTTCTTGGTTTTATTCCGTAGCGTAGCCAAAAAGGCGACCAGCGGTGTGCCAGGTAAGTTTCAGACCGCGATTGAGCTGGTGATCGGCTTTGTTAATGGTAGCGTGAAAGACATGTACCATGGCAAAAGCAAGCTGATTGCTCCGCTGGCCCTGACGATCTTCGTCTGGGTATTCCTGATGAATCTGATGGATTTACTGCCTATCGACTTGCTGCCGTACATTGCTGAACATGTACTGGGTCTGCCTGCACTGCGTGTGGTTCCGTCTGCGGACGTGAACGTAACGCTGTCTATGGCACTGGGCGTATTTATCCTGATTCTGTTCTACAACATCAAAATGAAAGGCATCGGCGGCTTCACGAAAGAGTTGACGCTGCAGCCGTTCAATCACTGGGCGTTCATTCCTGTCAACTTAATCCTTGAAGGGGTAAGCCTGCTGTCCAAACCAGTTTCACTCGGTTTGCGACTGTTCGGTAACATGTATGCCGGTGAGCTGATTTTCATTCTGATTGCTGGTCTGTTGCCGTGGTGGTCACAGTGGATCCTGAATGTGCCGTGGGCCATTTTCCACATCCTGATCATTACGCTGCAAGCCTTCATCTTCATGGTTCTGACGATCGTCTATCTGTCGATGGCGTCTGAAGAACATTAATTTACCAACACTACTACGTTTTAACTGAAACAAACTGGAGACTGTCATGGAAAACCTGAATATGGATCTGCTGTACATGGCTGCCGCTGTGATGATGGGTCTGGCGGCAATCGGTGCTGCGATCGGTATCGGCATCCTCGGGGGTAAATTCCTGGAAGGCGCAGCGCGTCAACCTGATCTGATTCCTCTGCTGCGTACTCAGTTCTTTATCGTTATGGGTCTGGTGGATGCTATCCCGATGATCGCTGTAGGTCTGGGTCTGTACGTGATGTTCGCTGTCGCGTAGTAAGCGTTGCTTTTATTTAAAGAGCAATATCAGAACGTTAACTAAATAGAGGCATTGTGCTGTGAATCTTAACGCAACAATCCTCGGCCAGGCCATCGCGTTTGTCCTGTTCGTTCTGTTCTGCATGAAGTACGTATGGCCGCCATTAATGGCAGCCATCGAAAAACGTCAAAAAGAAATTGCTGACGGCCTTGCTTCCGCAGAACGAGCACATAAGGACCTTGACCTTGCAAAGGCCAGCGCGACCGACCAGCTGAAAAAAGCGAAAGCGGAAGCCCAGGTAATCATCGAGCAGGCGAATAAACTCCGCTCGCAGATTCTGGACGAAGCGAAAGCTGAGGCAGAACAGGAACGTACTAAAATCGTGGCCCAGGCGCAGGCTGAAATTGAAGCCGAGCGTAAACGTGCCCGTGAAGAGCTGCGTAAGCAAGTTGCTATCCTGGCTGTTGCTGGCGCCGAGAAGATCATCGAACGTTCCGTGGATGAAGCTGCTAACAGCGACATCGTGGATAAACTTGTCGCTGAACTGTAAGGAGGGAGGGGCTGATGTCTGAATTTATTACGGTAGCTCGCCCCTACGCCAAAGCAGCTTTTGACTTTGCCGTCGAACACCAAAGTGTAGAACGCTGGCAGGACATGCTGGCGTTTGCCGCCGAGGTAACCAAAAACGAACAAATGGCAGAGCTTCTCTCTGGCGCGCTTGCGCCAGAAACGCTCGCCGAGTCGTTTATCGCAGTTTGTGGTGAGCAACTGGACGAAAACGGTCAGAACCTGATTCGGGTAATGGCTGAAAATGGTCGTCTTAACGCGCTCCCGGATGTTCTGGAGCAGTTTATTCACCTTCGTGCCGTGAGTGAGGCTACCGCTGAGGTAGACGTCATTTCCGCTGCCGCACTGAGTGAACAACAGCTCGCGAAAATTTCTGCTGCGATGGAAAAACGTCTGTCACGCAAAGTTAAGCTGAATTGCAAAATCGATAAGTCTGTAATGGCAGGCGTTATCATCCGAGCGGGTGATATGGTCATTGATGGCAGCGTACGCGGTCGTCTTGAGCGCCTTGCAGACGTCTTGCAGTCTTAAGGGGACTGGAGCATGCAACTGAATTCCACCGAAATCAGCGAACTGATCAAGCAGCGCATTGCTCAGTTCAATGTTGTGAGTGAAGCTCACAACGAAGGTACTATTGTTTCTGTAAGTGACGGTGTTATCCGCATTCACGGCCTGGCCGATTGTATGCAGGGTGAAATGATCTCCCTGCCGGGTAACCGTTACGCTATCGCACTGAACCTCGAGCGCGACTCTGTAGGTGCGGTTGTTATGGGTCCGTACGCTGACCTTGCCGAAGGCATGAAAGTTAAGTGTACTGGCCGTATCCTGGAAGTTCCGGTTGGCCGTGGCCTGCTGGGCCGTGTGGTTAACACTCTGGGTGCACCAATCGACGGTAAAGGTCCGCTGGATCACGACGGCTTCTCTGCTGTAGAAGCAATCGCTCCGGGCGTTATCGAACGTCAGTCCGTAGATCAGCCGGTACAGACCGGTTATAAAGCCGTTGACTCCATGATCCCAATCGGTCGTGGTCAGCGTGAATTGATCATCGGTGACCGTCAGACAGGTAAAACCGCACTGGCTATCGATGCCATCATCAACCAGCGCGATTCCGGTATCAAATGTATCTATGTCGCTATCGGCCAGAAAGCGTCCACCATTTCTAACGTGGTACGTAAACTGGAAGAGCACGGCGCACTGGCTAACACCATCGTTGTGGTAGCAACCGCGTCTGAATCCGCTGCACTGCAATACCTGGCACCGTATGCCGGTTGCGCAATGGGCGAATACTTCCGTGACCGCGGTGAAGATGCGCTGATCATTTACGATGACCTGTCTAAACAGGCTGTTGCTTACCGTCAGATCTCCCTGCTGCTCCGTCGTCCGCCAGGACGTGAAGCATTCCCGGGCGACGTTTTCTACCTCCACTCTCGTCTGCTGGAGCGTGCTGCACGTGTTAACGCCGAATACGTTGAAGCCTTCACCAAAGGTGAAGTGAAAGGGAAAACCGGTTCTCTGACCGCACTGCCGATTATCGAAACTCAGGCGGGTGACGTTTCTGCGTTCGTTCCGACCAACGTAATCTCCATTACCGATGGTCAGATCTTCCTGGAAACCAACCTGTTCAACGCCGGTATTCGTCCTGCGGTTAACCCGGGTATTTCCGTATCCCGTGTTGGTGGTGCAGCACAGACCAAGATCATGAAAAAACTGTCCGGTGGTATCCGTACCGCTCTGGCACAGTATCGTGAACTGGCAGCGTTCTCTCAGTTTGCATCCGACCTTGACGATGCAACACGTAAGCAGCTTGACCACGGTCAGAAAGTGACCGAACTGCTGAAACAGAAACAGTATGCGCCGATGTCCGTTGCGCAGCAGTCTCTGGTTCTGTTCGCAGCAGAACGTGGTTACCTGGCGGATGTTGAACTGTCGAAAATTGGCAGCTTCGAAGCCGCTCTGCTGGCTTACGTCGACCGTGATCACGCTCCGTTGATGCAAGAGATCAACCAGACCGGTGGCTACAACGACGAAATCGAAGGCAAGCTGAAAGGCATCCTCGATTCCTTCAAAGCAACCCAATCCTGGTAACGTCTGGCGGCTTGCCTTAGGGCAGGCCGCAAGGCATTGAGGAGAAGCTCATGGCCGGCGCAAAAGAGATACGTAGTAAGATCGCAAGCGTCCAGAACACGCAAAAGATCACTAAAGCGATGGAGATGGTCGCCGCTTCCAAAATGCGTAAATCGCAGGATCGCATGGCGGCCAGCCGTCCTTATGCAGAAACCATGCGCAAAGTGATTGGTCACCTTGCACACGGTAATCTGGAATATAAGCACCCTTACCTGGAAGACCGCGACGTTAAACGCGTGGGCTACCTGGTGGTGTCGACCGACCGTGGTTTGTGCGGTGGTTTGAACATTAACCTGTTCAAAAAACTGCTGGCGGAAATGAAGACCTGGACCGACAAAGGCGTTCAATGCGACCTCGCAATGATCGGCTCGAAAGGCGTGTCGTTCTTCAACTCCGTGGGCGGCAATGTTGTTGCCCAGGTCACCGGCATGGGGGATAACCCTTCCCTGTCCGAACTGATCGGTCCGGTAAAAGTGATGTTGCAGGCCTACGACGAAGGCCGTCTGGACAAGCTTTACATTGTCAGCAACAAATTTATTAACACCATGTCTCAGGTTCCGACCATCAGCCAGCTGCTGCCGTTACCGGCATCAGATGATGATGATCTGAAACATAAATCCTGGGATTACCTGTACGAACCCGATCCGAAGGCGTTGCTGGATACCCTGCTGCGTCGTTATGTCGAATCTCAGGTTTATCAGGGCGTGGTTGAAAACCTGGCCAGCGAGCAGGCCGCCCGTATGGTGGCGATGAAAGCCGCGACCGACAATGGCGGCAGCCTGATTAAAGAGCTGCAGTTGGTATACAACAAAGCTCGTCAGGCCAGCATTACTCAGGAACTCACCGAGATCGTCTCGGGGGCCGCCGCGGTTTAAACAGGTTATTTCGTAGAGGATTTAAGATGGCTACTGGAAAGATTGTCCAGGTAATCGGCGCCGTAGTTGACGTCGAATTCCCTCAGGATGCCGTACCGCGCGTGTACGATGCTCTTGAGGTGCAAAATGGTAATGAGCGTCTGGTGCTGGAAGTTCAGCAGCAGCTCGGCGGCGGTATCGTGCGTACCATCGCAATGGGTTCCTCCGACGGTCTGCGTCGCGGTCTGGATGTAAAAGACCTCGAACACCCGATCGAAGTCCCGGTAGGTAAAGCGACTCTGGGCCGTATCATGAACGTACTGGGTGAACCGGTCGACATGAAAGGCGAGATCGGTGAAGAAGAGCGTTGGGCGATTCACCGCGCAGCACCTTCCTACGAAGAGCTGTCAAACTCTCAGGAACTGCTGGAAACCGGTATCAAAGTTATCGACCTGATGTGTCCGTTCGCTAAGGGCGGTAAAGTTGGTCTGTTCGGTGGTGCGGGTGTAGGTAAAACCGTAAACATGATGGAGCTCATTCGTAACATCGCGATCGAGCACTCCGGTTACTCTGTGTTTGCGGGCGTAGGTGAACGTACTCGTGAGGGTAACGACTTCTACCACGAAATGACCGACTCCAACGTTATCGACAAAGTATCCCTGGTGTATGGCCAGATGAACGAGCCGCCGGGAAACCGTCTGCGCGTTGCTCTGACCGGTCTGACCATGGCTGAGAAATTCCGTGACGAAGGTCGTGACGTTCTGCTGTTCGTTGACAACATCTATCGTTACACCCTGGCCGGTACGGAAGTATCCGCACTGCTGGGCCGTATGCCTTCAGCGGTAGGTTATCAGCCGACCCTGGCGGAAGAGATGGGCGTTCTGCAGGAACGTATCACCTCCACCAAAACTGGTTCTATCACCTCCGTACAGGCGGTATACGTACCTGCGGATGACTTGACTGACCCGTCTCCGGCAACCACCTTTGCGCACCTTGACGCAACCGTGGTACTGAGCCGTCAGATCGCGTCTCTGGGTATCTACCCGGCCGTTGACCCGCTGGACTCCACCAGCCGTCAGCTGGACCCGCTGGTGGTTGGTCAGGAACACTACGACACCGCGCGTGGCGTTCAGTCCATCCTGCAACGTTATCAGGAACTGAAAGACATCATCGCCATCCTGGGTATGGATGAACTGTCTGAAGAAGACAAACTGGTGGTAGCGCGTGCTCGTAAGATCCAGCGCTTCCTGTCCCAGCCGTTCTTCGTGGCAGAAGTATTCACCGGTTCTCCGGGTAAATACGTCTCCCTGAAAGACACCATCCGTGGCTTTAAAGGCATCATGGAAGGCGAATACGATCACCTGCCGGAGCAGGCGTTCTACATGGTCGGTTCCATCGAAGAAGCTGTGGAAAAAGCCAAAAAACTTTAACGCCTTAATCGGAGGGTGATATGGCAATGACTTACCACCTGGACGTCGTCAGCGCAGAGCAACAAATGTTCTCTGGTCTGGTCGAGAAAATCCAGGTAACGGGTAGCGAAGGTGAACTGGGGATCTACCCTGGCCACGCACCGCTGCTCACCGCCATTAAGCCTGGTATGATTCGCATCGTGAAACAGCACGGTCACGAAGAGTTTATCTATCTGTCTGGCGGCATTCTTGAAGTGCAGCCTGGCAACGTGACCGTTCTGGCCGACACTGCAATTCGCGGCCAGGATCTCGACGAAGCGCGAGCCATGGAAGCGAAACGTAAGGCTGAAGAGCACATTAGCAGCTCTCACGGCGACGTAGATTACGCTCAGGCGTCTGCGGAACTGGCCAAAGCGATCGCGCAGCTGCGCGTTATCGAGTTGACCAAAAAAGCGATGTAACACCGGCTTGAAAAGCACAAAAGCCAGTCTGGAAACAGGCTGGCTTTTTTTTACGCGTTGACCCGTCCTGAAGAGCGTTCACATAGATCCTGCTGATATAAAACCCCCCTGTTTTCCCGTTTATTCATTGATCGAAATAAGAGCAAAAACATCCACCTGACGCTTAAATGAAGGTACTGCCTTAATTTTCTGCAGACAAAAGGCGTGACGATGGTCGAAAATGGCACTTTCGTCAGCGGGGATAATCCGTTATTGAACAATTTATCCTCTGTCCATTTCACGATGAAAAAAATGTAGTTTTTTCAAGGTGAAGCGGTTTAAATTCGTTCTCAAATTACAGTCAGGACGCGTATGTTGAATAATGCTATGAGCGTAGTGATCCTTGCCGCAGGCAAAGGCACGCGCATGTATTCCGATCTTCCGAAAGTGCTGCATACCCTTGCCGGGAAAGCGATGGTTCAGCATGTCATTGATGCTGCGAATGAATTAGGCGCAGCGCACGTTCACCTGGTGTACGGTCACGGCGGCGATCTGCTTAAACAGGCGCTGAAAGACGACAACCTTAACTGGGTGCTTCAGGCAGAGCAGCTGGGTACGGGTCATGCAATGCAGCAGGCCGCACCTTTCTTTGCCGATGATGAAGACATTTTAATGCTCTACGGCGACGTGCCGCTGATCTCTGTCGAAACACTCCAGCGCCTGCGTGATGCTAAACCCCAGGGTGGCATTGGTCTGCTGACGGTGAAACTGGATGATCCGACCGGTTATGGACGTATCACCCGTGAAAATGGCAAAGTTACCGGCATTGTTGAGCACAAAGATGCCACCGACGAGCAGCGTCAGATTCAGGAGATCAACACCGGCATTCTGATTGCCAACGGCGCAGGTATGAAACGCTGGCTGGCGAAGCTGACCAACAATAATGCTCAGGGCGAATACTACATCACCGACATTATTGCGCTGGCGTATCAGGAAGGGCGTGAAATCGTCGCCGTTCATCCGCAACGTTTAAGCGAAGTAGAAGGTGTGAATAACCGCCTGCAACTCTCCCGTCTGGAGCGCGTTTACCAGTCCGAACAGGCTGAAAAACTGCTGTTAGCAGGCGTTATGCTGCGCGATCCGGCGCGTTTTGATCTGCGCGGTACGCTTACTCACGGGCGCGATGTTGAAATTGATACTAACGTTATCATCGAGGGCAACGTGACTCTCGGTCATCGCGTGAAAATCGGCACCGGTTGCGTGATTAAAAACAGCGTGATTGGCGATGATTGCGAAATCAGTCCGTATACCGTTGTGGAAGACGCGAATCTGGCAGCGGCCTGTACTATTGGCCCGTTTGCCCGTCTGCGTCCTGGTGCTGAGTTGCTGGAAGGTGCACACGTTGGTAACTTCGTTGAGATGAAAAAAGCGCGTCTGGGTAAAGGCACGAAAGCCGGGCATCTGACTTACCTAGGCGATGCGGAAATTGGCGATAACGTTAACATCGGCGCGGGAACCATTACCTGCAACTACGATGGTGCGAATAAATTTAAGACCATTATCGGCGACGATGTGTTTGTCGGTTCCGACACTCAGCTGGTGGCCCCGGTAACAGTAGGCAAAGGCGCGACCATTGCTGCGGGTACAACTGTGACGCGTAATGTCGGCGAAAATGCATTAGCTATCAGCCGTGTGCCGCAGACTCAGAAAGAAGGCTGGCGTCGTCCGGTAAAGAAAAAGTAATTCTGGCCGGGTAATCCGGTCATCTGGGATGAGGAGATAACATAATCTCCCTCCCACAAGCAGTAACTATAAAAATAACCCCACTCTCTACAAGGCTCGGGGCGCCCGAAAAAACGGGCATACAGGTTGACCGACAACGATATAAATCGGAATCAAAAACTATGTGTGGAATTGTTGGCGCGATCGCGCAACGTGATGTAGCAGAAATCCTTCTTGAAGGTTTACGTCGTCTGGAATACCGCGGATATGACTCTGCCGGTCTGGCCGTTGTTGATGCGGAAGGTCATATGACTCGCCTGCGTCGCCTCGGTAAAGTCCAGATGCTGGCTCAGGCAGCGGAAGAACATCCTCTGCATGGCGGCACCGGTATTGCTCACACTCGCTGGGCGACCCACGGTGAACCTTCAGAAGCTAACGCGCATCCGCATGTTTCTGAACACATTGTGGTGGTGCATAATGGCATCATCGAAAACCATGAACCGCTGCGTGAAGAGTTAAAAGCGCGTGGCTATACCTTCGTTTCTGAAACCGACACCGAAGTGATTGCCCATCTGGTGAACTGGGAGCTGAAACAAGGCGGGACTCTGCGTGAGGCTGTTCTGCGTGCTATCCCGCAGCTGCGCGGTGCGTACGGTACAGTGATCATGGACTCCCGTCACCCGGATACCCTGCTGGCGGCACGTTCTGGTAGTCCGCTGGTGATTGGCCTGGGTATGGGCGAAAACTTTATCGCTTCTGACCAGCTGGCGCTGTTGCCGGTGACCCGTCGCTTTATCTTCCTTGAAGAGGGCGATATTGCGGAAATCACTCGCCGTTCGGTAAACATCTTCGATAAAACTGGCGCGGAAGTAAAACGTCAGGATATCGAATCCAATCTGCAATATGACGCGGGCGATAAAGGTATTTACCGTCACTACATGCAGAAAGAGATCTACGAACAGCCGAACGCGATAAAAAACACCCTTACCGGGCGCATCAGCCACGGTCAGGTTGATTTAAGCGAGCTGGGACCGAACGCCGACGAACTGCTGTCGAAGGTTGAGCATATTCAGATCCTCGCCTGTGGTACTTCTTATAACTCCGGTATGGTTTCCCGCTACTGGTTTGAATCGCTGGCAGGTATTCCGTGCGACGTCGAAATCGCCTCTGAATTCCGCTATCGTAAATCTGCCGTGCGTCGTAACAGCCTGATGATCACCTTGTCACAGTCTGGCGAAACCGCGGATACCCTGGCGGGCCTGCGTCTGTCGAAAGAGCTGGGTTACCTTGGTTCGCTGGCAATCTGTAACGTTCCGGGTTCTTCTCTGGTGCGCGAATCCGATCTGGCGCTGATGACCAACGCGGGTACGGAAATCGGCGTGGCGTCCACTAAAGCATTCACCACTCAGTTAACTGTGCTGTTGATGCTGGTGGCGAAGCTGTCTCGCCTGAAAGGTCTGGATGCCTCCATTGAACATGACATTGTGCATGGTCTGCAGGCGCTGCCGAGCCGTATTGAGCAGATGCTGTCTCAGGATAAACGCATTGAAGCTCTGGCAGAAGATTTCTCTGACAAACATCACGCGCTGTTCCTGGGCCGTGGCGATCAGTACCCAATCGCGCTGGAAGGCGCATTGAAGCTGAAAGAGATCTCTTACATTCACGCTGAAGCCTACGCTGCAGGCGAGCTGAAACACGGCCCGCTGGCGCTGATTGACGCGGATATGCCGGTTATCGTCGTTGCACCGAACAACGAACTGTTGGAAAAACTGAAATCCAACATTGAAGAAGTTCGCGCGCGTGGCGGTCAATTGTATGTCTTCGCCGATCAGGATGCGGGTTTTGTAAGTAGCGATAACATGCACATCATCGAGATGCCGCATGTGGAAGAGGTGATTGCACCGATCTTCTACACCGTTCCGCTGCAGCTGCTGGCTTACCATGTCGCGCTGATCAAAGGCACCGACGTTGACCAGCCGCGTAACCTGGCAAAATCGGTTACGGTTGAGTAATCACTATCATAGATAAAAAAGGGCTGCCGACCGGTGTAATGCCGATCAGTTGACCGATCCAGTGGCTGTGTAAGAATCCGGAAACGCTCACTTGTTTCCGGATTTTTTTATGCACATTGGACAGGCGCTTGAGCGTAAAGAACCTCTTCACCAGATTGTGAATCGCCTGGACATCATGCTGCCGGGCAATCGCCCCTTCGTTG
>NZ_JBQZXE010000073.1:0-19645 GCF_053555855.1 Shigella sp. SIG3 | reverse complement strand
AATTTGAACTGCCAGAAATTACCGATAATGAACTGTTAGTGAGTGTAATTTCTGACAGCGTCTGTTTATCGACCTGGAAAGCGGCGTTACTCGGTAGTGAACATAAACGCGTACCCGACGATTTAGAAAATCATCCGGTCATTACCGGGCATGAATGTGCCGGGATTATTGTCGAAGTGGGTAAAAATCTCACTGGCAAATATAAAAAAGGCCAGCGTTTTGTATTGCAACCGGCGATGGGGTTACCAAGCGGATATTCAGCGGGCTACAGCTACGAATATTTTGGCGGCAATGCCACTTATATGATTATTCCCGAAATCGCCATTAATTTGGGCTGCGTATTACCGTATCACGGCTCTTATTTTGCTGCGGCGTCGCTGGCAGAGCCTATGTGCTGCATTATTGGTGCTTATCATGCCAATTATCACACCACGCAATATGTTTATGAGCATCGCATGGGCGTCAAACCTGGCGGCAATATTGCACTGCTGGCGTGTGCGGGTCCGATGGGCATTGGCGCTATCGATTACGCCATTAACGGTGGCATACAACCGTCACGGGTGGTGGTGGTCGATATCGACGACAAACGCCTGGCGCAGGTGCAGAAGCTGCTGCCGGTGGATCTGGCGGCCAGTAAAGGCATTGAGCTGGTGTATGTGAATACCAAAGGGATGAGCGATCCTATCCAGATGCTGCGGGCGCTGACAGGAGATGTCGGGTTCGATGACATTTTTGTTTATGCGGCGGTGCCTGCTGTCGTTGAGATGGCTGACGAATTACTGGCGGAAGATGGCTGTCTGAACTTCTTTGCCGGGCTGACGGATAAAAACTTCAAAGTGCCGTTTAATTTCTACAACGTCCATTACAACAGCACGCACGTAGTCGGTACATCCGGCGGTTCAACGGACGACATGAAAGAGGCGATTGCCCTTAGCGCCACAGGACAGTTACAGCCGTCGTTTATGGTGACCCATATTGGTGGCCTGGATGCGGTGCCAGAAACCGTGCTCAATCTGCCGGATATCCCTGGCGGTAAAAAACTCATTTATAACGGCGTGACCATGCCGCTCACTGCCATTGCCGATTTTGCCGAAAAAGGCAAAACCGATCCGCTGTTTAAAGAGTTGGCGCGGCTGGTTGAGGAAACGCACGGCATCTGGAATGAACAGGCCGAGAAATATCTGCTGGCACAATTTGGCGTTGATATCGGGGAGGCCGCGCAATGATGTCCCTGGCGTGGCCATTATTTCGCGTTACGGAACAGGCCGCGTTGGCTGCCTGGCCGCAAACCGGATGTGGCGACAAAAATAAAATTGATGGCCTGGCGGTCACCGCGATGCGCCAGGCATTAAACGACGTCGCTTTTCGTGGACGAGTGGTTATCTGCGAAGGAGAAATTGACCATGCGCCGATGCTGTGGATTGGCGAAGAGGTGGGCAAAGGCGATGGGCCAGAAGTCGATATCGCGGTTGATCCCATTGAAGGCACGCGGATGGTGGCGATGGGGCAGAGCAATGCGCTGGCGGTCATGGCTTTCGCTCCTCGAGATAGCCTGTTACATGCGCCCGATATGTATATGAAAAAGCTGGTTGTTAATCGACTGGCTGCCGGGGCGATTGATCTGTCTTTGCCTCTGGCGGACAACTTGCGTAACGTGGCGCGGGCGTTAGGTAAACCGCTGGACAAGCTGCGCATGGTTACGCTGGATAAACCGCGTCTGAGTGCCGCGATTGAAGAAGCAACACAGCTGGGCGTGAAGGTTTTTGCCCTGCCGGATGGCGATGTCGCCGCCAGCGTGCTGACCTGCTGGCAGGATAATCCTTACGATGTGATGTACACCATCGGCGGTGCGCCAGAAGGCGTGATTTCTGCCTGTGCCGTTAAAGCGTTAGGCGGGGATATGCAGGCCGAGCTGATTGACTTTTGTCAGGCTAAAGGGGATTACACGGAAAATCGGCAGATTGCAGAGCAGGAGCGCAAGCGTTGTAAGGCAATGGGCGTTGACGTTAACCGTGTGTACTCGCTCGATGAACTGGTGAGGGGGAACGATATCCTCTTTAGCGCTACGGGCGTGACGGGCGGCGAGTTGGTGAACGGTATCCAACAGACGGCGAATGGGGTGCGGACGCAGACATTACTGATCGGCGGCGCGGACCAAACGTGTAATATAATAGACTCCCTGCATTGATGGTGATCTATCGGAAGACCAATGGCGACTCTGACAGAAGATGATGTGCTTGAGCAACTGGATGCACAGGACAATTTATTTTCATTTATGAAAACTGCGCATTCTATTTTGCTCCAGGGGATACGCCAGTTTCTGCCGTCGCTGTTTGTCGATAACGATGAAGAGATCGTCGAATATGCAGTGAAGCCGTTACTCGCCCAAAGCGGCCCGCTTGACGATATTGATGTTGCGCTGCGTTTGATTTATGCGCTGGGGAAAATGGATAAATGGCTGTATGCCGATATCACGCACTTTTCCCAGTACTGGCATTACCTGAACGAACAGGATGAAACGCCCGGATTTGCCGATGATATAACCTGGGATTTTATCAGCAATGTCAACAGTATAACTCGCAATGCGACGCTCTACGATGCGTTAAAAGCGATGAAGTTCGCCGATTTCGCCGTCTGGTCAGAGGCGCGTTTTAGCGGAATGGTCAAAACGGCGCTGACGCTGGCAGTAACGACCACCTTAAAGGAATTAACGCCGTGAAAATTGAATTAACGGTGAATGGGCTGAACGTGCAAGCGCAGTACCATGATGAAGAGATAGAACGCGTGCATAAACCGTTGCTGCGTATGCTGGCGGCCTTACAGACGGTAAATCCGCAGCGGCGTACGGTGGTTTTTCTTTGCGCTCCGCCGGGGACGGGTAAATCTACCCTAACCACCTTCTGGGAATATCTCGCGCAACAAGACCCGGAGCTGCCCGCTATTCAGACGCTCCCGATGGATGGTTTTCACCATTACAATAGCTGGCTGGACGCGCATCAATTGCGCCCCTTCAAAGGCGCACCAGAGACATTTGACGTTGCGAAACTGGCGGAAAATCTGCGCCAGGTGGTGGAAGGGGATTGTACGTGGCCGCAGTACGATCGACAAAAGCATGATCCTGTTGAAGATGCGTTGCACGTTACCGCACCACTCGTCATCGTCGAAGGAAACTGGTTGTTGCTGGACGACGAGAAGTGGTGCCAGCTTGCGCAATTTTGTGATTTCTCGATCTTTATCAACGCGCCAGCTGCTGCGTTGCGGGAGCGTCTGGTGGGGCGCAAGCTGGCGGGAGGGGTATCGCTGGCAGATGCAGAAGCCTTTTATGACCGTACCGACGGGCCGAATGTTCGCCGGGTGCTGGAAGAGAGTCTGCCTGCAAATTTGACCTTAATGATGACCGCTACGGGTGAATATCGTCTGGTGGATTAACGTTCCTGATTACACCATCTTCCAGTCGCACCACACGAGAGAAATGACGCCGGGTAAATGCGGCGTCATGACTGATTGCTACCACGCTCGTGCCTCGCTGGCGGCACTTCTCCAGCCAGCTTTCAAACACGCTCAACCAATTTTCGTCAAAATCCCGACTCGGCTCGTCCAGCAGTAATAGTGGCGGAGAGAGTGCTTCCAGGCAGGCGACGGCGACCATCCGTCGCTGCGCACTATGCAGATCCAACGGGTGCGAGTTGGCAGTGTCTGCTAACTGACAACATTGCAGGGCAGCATGGGTACGTTGAGTGATTTCATCCGCCGGGCATTTTTGCAGTTTCAAACCAAATGCGATCTCGTCAGCGACGGTGCTGTGAAAAAGTTGGTTTTCCGCTTCCTGAAACAGTACGCCAACCTTTGCCGCGCGCTGGCGGTTTTTCAGGTTTTTCATCGCCTGTTGTTGCAGCATAACCGTACCGGCTGTGGGCGTAAGAAGACCTGCCATTACTCGTAACAGCGTCGATTTCCCTGCGCCATTGTCACCGGTCAGCGCCAACCATTCACCTTGTTTGAGTTGCAGAGAAATGTCGCAAAGACAATCCGTTGCCGCGCCAGGCCAGCGATAAGATATCTTATTTAACGTTAACATAGTGGCTGGAGCGCTCCGTTTTGCAATTGCCACGCTTGCTGGCAGTAGTTCAGGAAAGGTGTGCGATGACGTTCAAAAAGAATAATCAGCGAACCACGTTCAAACGCCCAGTGTTGTAAGCGCTGCAACAGCATTTCGCTGGCCTGCGGCGTCAGGCGGCTAAAGGCTTCATCAAGAATTAAGAGCTTTGGCTGCATCGCGATGGCGCAGGCGATGACCACGCGCTGTGTCTCTCCACCGGAGAGTGTTGCCGGGTGACGATGGCGCAACGGCTGGCACTCGGTCAGAGTCAGGGCGGCATCAATCCGCGCCATAATCTCTGCTTCAGCAAGACACAGATTTTCTGGCCCAAAGGCAACTTCTTCTTCCACGCTACAGGTACAGCCGGAGAGCTGCAAATAGGGCGATTGCTGGACGAGCTGGATGGTGGCGGATTGTTCATTAAGCGGGAGATGCCCAATGGGCGTACCGAGGAGCGTCCCCGTGCCTGTTATCTCTCTTGGCAGAAAGTCCGGATACCAGCCCGCCATCAGCTGTGCCAGCGTACTTTTGCCACTGCCGTTGTCACCAAAGATGGCGACCATCCCCGGTTTGACATAGTGAAAGTCATAACAGAACGGAGGATGCGTTGAGTGTGTCGGGCAATAACGGAACTGTTCTAACGTAACCATATCCACGCTCCGAATTCTGTCAGCATCAGCAAGATCATGGTGTAACGCGCTACGCGTTGTAGGGTGCTATCGGCTGGTGCCCACAACGTTGTTCGTCGGTTGTGGATCCGAAATGCCCGCATATCCAGCGCCGCACCACGGACAGCCAGCTCGTTAAGCGCATTGTGTGTTAGCGGAATAATTAACGCGGGCATAGCACGTAAACGCTGATACCAGCCCTCATCCAGCGGCACGCCGCGGGCACGCTGCGCTTCATGAATAATCGCTAATTGCCGTTTTAACTGCTCAACGACCAATAACGGCCCGGCAAACAGATAAGCGACGCCTGGCGGCAGGCGAGAAGCAAACAGAGCGCGAATAAAACATTGCACGGGGACGTACTGCATTCACAACTGTGAGGTTGAAACAATCGCCAGAATCAGCAACCAGAGCGTAATAGCATGCGACCACCGTTCTGGCGAGCGTGGCGTGCCGCTTAGCCATTCTGGTAGCCAGCCACCGTGTACCAGCCACAGCCCGGCTCCCAGCGAGAACATCAGCCAGACGACATATTTTGCCCGCCGCCGCGTGGCCTTTAGCGCAATAAGGCAGAAAAAGGTCGCCGCGCTATAGATCGGCAAAATGGTCTGCGCGGGCAGGATAAGCGTGGTGCAGGCCGCTAATGCCCACAGTGTTAATGAGGTAAATGGATGCATTTAGCGCACGGCAGCCATTGCCGGAAAATGGCGCGTGGTGCGAATCGGCAGCTGGCGCAGTAAAAGCCAGACAATCACCGCTGTAAGAATTTTATCGACCAGGTTCGCGCCTATCACCGTAATCGCCACCGACTCCACCAGGTTTTGCCCCATCGAGTGCATCCAGGCAACGAACAAATCGGCTCCGCTACCGGTGACACCGCCGAACAGCGCAGTACGCAGCGGTACAGCGACGACCGTTACCGCAAGCGTAATAATCACGCCGCTGACAACGACTTTTGGCAGGGTGCGAAACCAACCCGCTCGCGCCAGCCAACCGGAGACCAGGCCGATGACCATCGCGACGGGTGCAAATGCGGCGGCGATCGGGTCGGTCAGCAATCCCCAGAGTAAATTGGTCAGTAAGCCGGTCAGCATTCCGATCACCGGACCAAGCAGTACCGCGCTAATAAGTGTGCCGATGGAGTCGAGAAATATAGGTAATTTGACCATGCTGGCCAGTTGCCCGCCGATCATATTGATGGCGATAGATATAACGATCAACACCAGTGCCTGACTGGAAAAGTGGCTACGCGCCATAAGAAAACCTCTTTGAAAGTAGTTATTTAACGGGGGAAATATGCAACTCGTCGTAACCAGAAAGCGCGCAAGGTTGGCGGCTAAACTCCAGTTCCTCAAGGCTACCGATCACCAGTTCAAGCGTGGTCCGCACGGTACAGCCGGGCATCATATGACCGCCAAGCATCGTGCCGTGTGGATCGGAAACGCAGAGATGAAGATGCTCACCACTCTGTTCCAGCGTGCCGTTTAGTGAGATCACTTCGAATGTACCGTTCAGGAGCGTGGTGCCTTCTTGCCCGGCATAGCGCAAGGCGACGTCAGTCAGGCTACCGGTACAGCCTGCAATCCAGGCGGCATGAAGTTGATGTTGCTGTGCAAAAGCGTGTAGCTGGGAAAAAACTTCCTGCCCGGGGAGGAGGCGCAGTGCGTAAAAGCGTGCGGAGGAAGAATATGGGTAGGGCAATGTCATCATTGGAGTACTCCGAAACTCGGACGTATTGCGGATAATATCGACGCTGCATCAGCCATATTCTGATATAAGTCAGGGTTTGTGACGGCACAACGAAAAGATTTTGCTACGCTTATTCGTGATTCTGCAAAGTGGAATAAATTCCACAGGGGCGGGGCTGAAAACGTGACGTAAGTCAGATAATTGCTTTCTTTGACTGGACAATCATTCCTTTTATTCCACGTTTCGCTTATCCTAGCTGAAGCGTTTCAGTCGATTAAATGTTCGACAATTAACCAATCAGTCGCAGTTTGCGACAGGTAAGGTTTCCCCGGACGATTTGCTAGATTACTCTGTCTGGCAAATTTGCTCAGGGAAAACCTTGCAGGAGATCTATGACCGTACGCGTAGCGATAAATGGCTTCGGTCGCATCGGGCGTAATGTGGTTCGTGCTTTGTATGAATCCGGACGCCGGGCGGAAATTACCGTGGTGGCAATCAACGAACTGGCGGATGCTGCGGGCATGGCGCATTTGTTGAAATATGACACCAGCCATGGCCGTTTTGCATGGGAAGTACGACAGGAACGCGATCAACTTTTTGTTGGTGATGACGCCATCCGCGTATTGCATGAACGTTCACTGCAATCGCTCCCCTGGCGTGAACTTGGCGTTGATGTAGTCCTCGACTGCACCGGCGTATATGGCTCCCGCGAGCATAGCGAAGCGCATATTGCCGCCGGGGCCAAAAAAGTGCTCTTTTCACATCCTGGCAGTAACGATCTCGGCGCGACCGTTGTTTACGGCGTCAATCAGGATCAACTTCGTGCGGAACACCGCATCGTTTCTAACGCTTCCTGTACCACGAATTGCATAATTCCCGTCATCAAATTGTTAGATGATGCGTACGGTATTGAGTCCGGCACTGTGACCACAATTCACTCCGCCATGCACGATCAACAGGTTATTGATGCATACCATCCTGACCTGCGTCGCACCCGGGCAGCCAGCCAGTCGATCATTCCGGTCGATACTAAACTGGCCGCTGGTATCACACGATTTTTTCCGCAATTTAACGATCGCTTTGAAGCGATTGCGGTACGTGTGCCAACCATAAATGTGACGGCAATCGATTTAAGCGTGACGGTGAAGAAACCTGTAAAAGCCAATGAAGTCAACCTGTTGCTGCAAAAAGCAGCACAAGGTGCATTTCATGGTATAGTTGACTATACGGAATTGCCGTTGGTCTCTGTAGATTTTAACCACGATCCGCACAGTGCCATTGTCGATGGCACCCAAACCCGGGTCAGTGGCGCACACCTGATCAAAACGTTGGTCTGGTGCGATAACGAATGGGGCTTTGCTAACCGAATGCTCGACACGACGTTAGCTATGGCTACTGTTGCTTTCAGGTAAGACGCAAGCAGCGTCTGCAAAACTTTTAGAATCAACGAGAGGATTCACCATGTCTGTAATTAAGATGACCGATCTGGATCTTGCTGGGAAACGTGTATTTATCCGTGCGGATCTGAACGTACCAGTAAAAGACGGGAAAGTAACCAGCGACGCGCGTATCCGTGCTTCTCTGCCGACCATCGAACTGGCCCTGAAACAAGGCGCAAAAGTGATGGTAACTTCCCACCTGGGTCGTCCTACCGAAGGCGAGTACAACGAAGAATTCTCTCTGCTGCCGGTTGTTAACTACCTGAAAGACAAACTGTCTAACCCGGTTCGTCTGGTTAAAGATTACCTCGACGGCGTTGACGTTGCTGAAGGTGAACTGGTTGTTCTGGAAAACGTTCGCTTCAACAAAGGCGAGAAGAAAGACGACGAAACCCTGTCCAAAAAATACGCTGCACTGTGTGACGTGTTCGTAATGGACGCATTCGGTACTGCTCACCGCGCGCAGGCTTCTACTCACGGTATCGGTAAATTCGCTGACGTTGCGTGCGCAGGCCCGCTGCTGGCAGCTGAACTGGACGCGCTGGGTAAAGCACTGAAAGAACCTGCTCGCCCGATGGTGGCTATCGTTGGTGGTTCTAAAGTATCTACCAAACTGACCGTTCTGGACTCCCTGTCTAAAATCGCTGACCAGCTGATTGTTGGTGGTGGTATCGCTAACACCTTTATCGCGGCACAAGGCCACGATGTGGGTAAATCCCTGTACGAAGCTGACCTGGTTGACGAAGCTAAACGTCTGCTGACCACCTGCAACATCCCGGTTCCGTCTGATGTTCGCGTAGCAACCGAGTTCTCTGAAACTGCACCGGCTACCCTGAAATCTGTTAACGATGTGAAAGCTGACGAGCAGATCCTGGATATCGGTGATGCTTCCGCTCAGGAACTGGCTGAAATCCTGAAGAATGCGAAAACCATTCTGTGGAACGGTCCGGTTGGCGTGTTCGAATTCCCGAACTTCCGCAAAGGTACTGAAATCGTGGCTAACGCTATCGCAGACAGCGAAGCGTTCTCCATCGCTGGCGGCGGCGACACTCTGGCAGCAATCGACCTGTTCGGCATTGCTGACAAAATCTCCTACATCTCCACTGGCGGCGGCGCATTCCTCGAATTCGTGGAAGGTAAAGTACTGCCTGCAGTAGCGATGCTCGAAGAGCGCGCTAAGAAGTAAAAAATCACAGGGCAGGGAAACCTGCCCTTGTTTCAGCGCGCTTTTAGAGCACGCATTTTTTCATACTCTAAATAATTCGAGTTGCAGGAAGGCGACAAGAGAGTGAATCCCCAGGAGCTTACATAAGTAAGTGACTGGGGTGAGCGAACGCAGACGCAGCACATGCAACTTGAAGTATTATGAGTATAAGGCCCGACGATACAGGACAAGAGACATGTCTAAGATTTTTGATTTCGTAAAACCTGGCGTAATCACTGGTGATGACGTACAGAAAGTTTTCCAGGTAGCAAAAGAAAACAACTTCGCACTGCCAGCAGTAAACTGCGTCGGTACTGACTCCATCAACGCCGTACTGGAAACTGCTGCTAAAGTTAAAGCGCCGGTTATCGTTCAGTTCTCCAACGGTGGTGCTTCCTTTATCGCTGGTAAAGGCGTGAAATCTGACGTTCCGCAGGGTGCTGCTATCCTGGGCGCGATCTCTGGTGCGCATCACGTTCACCAGATGGCTGAACATTATGGTGTTCCGGTTATCCTGCACACTGACCACTGCGCGAAGAAACTGCTGCCGTGGATCGACGGTCTGCTGGACGCGGGTGAAAAACACTTCGCAGCTACCGGTAAGCCGCTGTTCTCTTCTCACATGATCGACCTGTCTGAAGAATCTCTGCAAGAGAACATCGAAATCTGCTCTAAATACCTGGAGCGTATGTCCAAAATCGGCATGACTCTGGAAATCGAACTGGGTTGCACCGGTGGTGAAGAAGACGGCGTGGACAACAGCCACATGGACGCTTCTGCACTGTACACCCAGCCGGAAGACGTTGATTACGCATACACCGAGCTGAGCAAAATCAGCCCGCGTTTCACCATCGCTGCGTCCTTCGGTAACGTACACGGTGTTTACAAGCCGGGTAACGTGGTTCTGACTCCGACCATCCTGCGTGATTCTCAGGAATATGTTTCTAAGAAACACAACCTGCCGCACAACAGCCTGAACTTCGTATTCCACGGTGGTTCCGGTTCTACTGCTCAGGAAATCAAAGACTCCGTAAGCTACGGCGTAGTGAAAATGAACATCGATACCGATACCCAATGGGCAACCTGGGAAGGCGTTCTGAACTACTACAAAGCGAACGAAGCTTATCTGCAGGGTCAGCTGGGTAACCCGAAAGGCGAAGATCAGCCGAACAAGAAATACTACGATCCGCGCGTATGGCTGCGTGCCGGTCAGACTTCGATGATCGCTCGTCTGGAAAAAGCATTCCAGGAACTGAACGCGATCGACGTTCTGTAAGTCATTCCTTTCTGCTTATCTCAAGGCCCGCTCTGCGGGTCTTTTTTTCGCCAAAAGCAAGGTGATTCAGATGAGAAATCTGTGATCTATTTGGCAAAATTATGCTTTATTGTTTACCCTTGTCAGACTGCCCGTCATAAGGCGGCGGAGTGTATTTCTCCATTTTGAGTCAGTTGAAAAGGAATATTGAATGGAAGATTTGAATGTTGTCGATAGCATAAACGGCGCGGGAAGCTGGCTGGTAGCTAACCAGGCGCTGCTGCTAAGTTATGCAGTAAACATCGTGGCGGCACTCGCGATCATCATCGTTGGTTTGATTATCGCGCGGATGATTTCCAACGCGGTGAATCGCCTGATGATCTCCCGTAAAATCGATGCCACTGTTGCTGATTTTCTTTCTGCATTAGTCCGTTACGGTATTATCGCCTTTACGCTAATCGCTGCCCTGGGACGCGTGGGTGTACAAACAGCGTCAGTCATTGCTGTACTCGGTGCCGCAGGCTTAGCTGTTGGTCTGGCTTTGCAGGGGTCACTTTCTAACCTGGCCGCTGGCGTGTTACTTGTCATGTTCCGCCCGTTCCGTGCCGGAGAATATGTTGACCTCGGCGGCGTAGCCGGTACTGTGCTGAGTGTGCAGATTTTCTCCACCACCATGCGTACTGCAGACGGTAAAATTATCGTTATTCCGAACGGTAAAATTATTGCCGGAAATATTATTAACTTCTCCCGCGAGCCAGTTCGCCGTAACGAATTTATTATTGGCGTGGCGTATGATTCCGATATCGATCAGGTTAAGCAGATCCTGACCAATATTATCCAGTCTGAAGATCGCATTTTGAAAGATCGCGAAATGACTGTGCGCCTGAACGAACTTGGTGCATCGTCGATTAATTTCGTGGTCCGCGTCTGGAGCAACAGCGGCGATCTGCAAAACGTGTACTGGGATGTGCTGGAGCGTATTAAACGTGAATTTGATGCCGCCGGTATCAGCTTCCCGTACCCGCAAATGGATGTGAACTTTAAGCGGGTGAAAGAAGACAAAGCTGCGTAATCAACGCTGAGGCCAGATAATACTCTCTGGCCTCTCTCTTATTAGTTATTCTGATTGCCAATTAATATTATCAATTTCCGCTAATAACAATCCCGCGATATAGTCTCTGCATCAGATACTTAATTCGGAATATCCAACGTGTTTTCTTATTACTTTCAAGGTCTTGCTCTTGGGGCAGCTATGATTCTGCCGCTCGGCCCACAAAATGCTTTTGTGATGAATCAGGGCATTCGTCGTCAGTACCACATTATGATTGCCTTACTTTGCGCTATCAGCGATTTGGTCCTGATTTGCGCGGGGATTTTTGGTGGTAGCGCGTTATTGATGCAGTCGCCGTGGTTGCTAGCGCTGGTCACTTGGGGCGGCGTAGTCTTCTTGCTCTGGTATGGTTTTGGCGCTTTTAAAACAGCGATGAGTAGTAATATTGAGTTAGCTAGTGCCGAAGTCCTGAAGCAAGGCAGATGGAAAATTATCGCCACCATGTTGGCAGTGACCTGGCTGAATCCGCATGTTTACCTGGATACTTTTGTTGTACTGGGCAGCCTTGGCGGGCAGCTTGACGTCGAACCAAAACGTTGGTTTGCGCTCGGGACAATTAGCGCCTCTTTCCTGTGGTTCTTTGGTCTGGCTATTCTCGCAGCCTGGCTGGCACCGCGCCTGCGCACGGCAAAATCACAGCACATTATCAATCTGGTAGTGGGATGTGTCATGTGGTTTATAGCCTTGCAGCTGGCGAGA
The DNA here is from genome assembly GCF_053555855.1 of Shigella sp. SIG3. Classification (NCBI taxonomy): domain Bacteria; kingdom Pseudomonadati; phylum Pseudomonadota; class Gammaproteobacteria; order Enterobacterales; family Enterobacteriaceae; genus Shigella; species Shigella sp. SIG3. The sequence goes on along the minus strand of NZ_JBQZXE010000073.1, from coordinate 7,481 downwards.
GACGGTATTGCTCATGCACAAGCCTTGTTCAGTTAGGCGCTATCTGATGGAAAAATAAAACAGAGGCGCTAAGCTTGCCTCCAGAGGTCCTGAATTTTGGGCAAGTCAATTAACACGGAGAGACTAACGTGAAGTTCAAAGTTATCGCCCTGGCGGCATTAATGGGTATTAGCGGGATGGCAGCGCAGGCTAACGAATTGCCGGATGGACCGCATATTGTCACCTCCGGTACGGCAAGTGTGGATGCGGTGCCAGACATTGCCACTCTTGCGATTGAAGTTAACGTGGCCGCGAAGGATGCCGCTACAGCCAAGAAACAGGCAGATGAGCGCGTCGCACAATACATTTCCTTCCTTGAACTCAATCAGATCGCGAAAAAAGATATCAGCTCAGCGAATTTACGCACCCAGCCAGATTATGACTATCAGGATGGTAAAAGTATCCTGAAAGGCTACCGAGCTGTGAGAACGGTGGAAGTCACGCTCCGTCAGTTAGACAAACTGAATTCCTTGCTGGATGGCGCGCTGAAGGCGGGTCTTAACGAAATTCGTTCTGTGTCGCTGGGCGTGGCGCAGCCGGATGCCTATAAAGACAAAGCGCGTAAGGCAGCGATTGATAACGCGATTCATCAGGCGCAGGAACTGGCGAACGGCTTTCATCGTAAACTGGGGCCGGTATATAGCGTGCGCTACCATGTTTCCAACTATCAGCCCAGCCCAATGGTGCGGATGATGAAAGCCGATGCCGCGCCGGTGTCTGCCCAGGAAACTTACGAGCAGGCCGCTATTCAGTTTGATGATCAGGTCGATGTGGTCTTCCAGTTAGAACCTGTGGATCAACAACCCGCTAAAACACCTGCAGCACAATAATACTTGTAGCCCGACGTATTCGTCGGGCTAATGCCTTTACCCGATATTGCCTCCTTTTTCTGTAATTTTCTGTAAAACCATGACGTAATCACCTATCTTTGCTCGCGGTTTCATCAAGGATAGGCTGACTGAAACGGTTAAGCGGACAAGGATGCGGGGAGGGGGGATGGACATTTTTATTTCGAAAAAGATGCGCAATTTCATTTTATTAGCGCAAACCAATAATATTGCCCGGGCGGCAGAAAAAATCCATATGACGGCTTCGCCATTTGGTAAAAGCATTGCCGCGCTGGAAGAACAAATTGGCTATACGCTATTTACCCGCAAAGATAATAATATCAGCCTCAATAAAGCCGGTCAGGAACTGTATCAAAAACTGTTCCCGGTTTATCAACGACTTTCTGCGATTGATAATGAAATCCATAACTCAGGGCGTCGTTCACGAGAAATTGTGATTGGCATAGATAATACTTATCCGACAATTATTTTCGATCAGTTGATTAGTCTCGGAGATAAGTATGAAGGCGTGACCGCCCAGCCAGTTGAGTTCAGCGAAAACGGCGTTATCGATAATCTTTTTGACCGTCAGTTAGATTTTATTATCTCCCCACAGCATGTATCTGCACGAGTTCAGGAACTGGAAAACCTGACTATCAGTGAATTACCACCGCTGTGATTGGGCTTTCTCGTTTCTCGCCGTTATAAAGAGCGTCAAGAGCAAGAGCTGCTTCAGGAGCTCCCCTGGCTACAAATGCGCTTTCAAAACCGGGCTAACTTCGAAGCAATGATTGATGCGAATATGCGACCTTGTGGGATCAATCCCACCATTATTTATCGTCCCTACAGTTTTATGGCCAAAATCAGCGCCGTGGAGCGCGGACATTTTCTGACGGTGATCCCGCATTTTGCCTGGTGACTGGTGAATCCGGCAACGCTGAAATATTTTGATGCGCCGCACAGGCCGATGTATATGCAGGAATATCTTTATTCAATCAGAAATCATCGTTATACCGCCACGATCTTCAGCATATTGCTGAAGATCGTGACGGGACAAACCATTAACCCAGCATCGAGCCGGTTGCAATTAAATTACGGTGTAAGTCGAAGACGTGGCTAAGATCGTGGTGAATATGTCCGCCGGGCGCATTTTCCAGATAGCGATGCAGATAATCCCGATACATAGGATGTGCACAATTATCAATGATAGTGCGGGCGCGTTGAAGCGGGGAAAGACCGCGCAGATCGGCGATCCCTTGTTCGGTGATGATCACTTTGACGCTGTGTTCGCTGTGATCAACATGGCTGCACATTGGCACGACGGTTGAGATCTTGCCTTCTTTAGCAATCGACGGAGCCATAAAGATCGACAGATACGCGTTGCGTTCAAAATCACCGCTGCCGCCGATGCCGTTCATCAGATCGACCCCGGCTACGTGCGTTGAATTTGCATGCCCGTAAATATCAAACTCCAGGCCGACGTTCAGAGCGATGACGCCCAGACGACGGATGATTTCCGGGTTATTGGAAATCTCCTGCGGACGCAACACAATGCGGCTGGCAAAGTAATCCATATTGTCGTAAATCTTGCGCAGGGAATCGGCCGAGATTGTCAGGCTGGAGGCGCTGGCCCCGCTGATTTTGCCGGTTTCCAGTAAATGCACCACCGATTCCTGTAGCACTTCCGAATACATCATGAACGGAGGAATTTCCGGGTTTTCCCCCAGACGCGCCATTACCGCATTATTGATATTGCCCACGCCACTTTGCAGCGGCAGAAATTCCGGCGGAATACGCCCATGCGCCATTTCCTGCAATAAGAACGTGACCACGTTATCGGCAATCTGCTGGCACATGGGATTTTGCTTATCCAGCATATTACCGGCGTCGGGCAAGTTGGTTTCCACGACGGCGACAATCTTTTTCGGATCGATTTGCACATAGCGGGTACCGACGCGATCCATTGCATGGAAGATCGACACGCTATTGCGCCGCGGTGGCGCGCCAGGAATCACAATATCTGCCAGTTCTGCAACGCGCGGATCGTGATAGTGATTAAGTTCAATGATCACTTTCTTCGCTCGCAGCAGCCAGGTCGGCGCATTACCGATCCCGCTGGTTAACCAGACTCGACCATCCGGTGCCAGTGCCGATGCTTCAATGACGGCAACATCAATGTCGCCGAAGAAACCGTAATTGACCATTTGCGCCACTTCGCTCAAATGTAGGTCAACGAAACTCACCGCGCCCTGATTGATCTTTTTACGTAAACTGGACGATGTTTGATATGGCGCACGCCAGGAAACAGCATCGGCGTCAGAAAGTACATCGTCAGCGGCGGCGCTGATTGACGCCCCCGTCAGCAGGCGAATTTGATACGGCTTTTTGGCCTCATGCTGTTCGTTAGCTCTGCGGGCAATCGCGGCGGGTAGGGCTTTCGGCGAACCCGCTGGGGTAAAGCCGCTAAATGCCACCATGTCGTTATGCTGGATAATTTCTGCCGCTTCATCGGCGGTCATCCTTGTCCACTGAGTTTCCATTTTTACTCCTTCGTTCGCAGGGATTAATGACCAACGAAATTAGGTTTACGTTTTTCGAGGAAAGCGTTCATCCCTTCCTGGTAATCTTCGCTGTCATAAACCGCGCGGCGCATCCCCTGAATACGTTCAAATTCATCGGAGTTCATGGTGTGTGCTTCGCCCAGTACACGCAGCTCTTCTTTGATAACGGCAATGGCTAACGGCGCTTTCTCAGAGATGTGGTGCGCCATTTGTAAGGTGAAATCTTCCAGTTCTTCCACTTCCACAACATGGTTGAGGATGCCGACAGCCAGCGCGCGCTGGGCGGTGATTGGCGAAGCGGTAAAAATCAGCTCTTTGACAATGTGGAAGCCCGCGTCGCGGGTCAGGTTGTGAATGCCGACCAGGTTATACGGGACGCCGAGGTTTACAGGCGTCATTGAGAAGGTTGAGGTACTGGCGGCGATGATCAGATCGGAACTCATGATCATTTCAAATGCGCCACCCCAAACACTACCTTCCACCATCGAAATGATCGGTTTCGGGAATTTTTGGATCATGCGGGTGATTTGACGCAATGGATCATCATAGGAGAGCGGATCGCGACCGCCAGACGGCAGTTCGTGAATATCGTGACCTGCGGAGAAGACTTTGGATCCACTTGGCGCCCGCAAAATGATACAGCGAATTTCCGGCCGGTTGAGATCGCTTAACGCCTGCATAAGATCATCAATAAAGACTTTACTTAAGGCATTAAGTTTTCGTCCATAGTTAAACTCAATGACCGCCACTTTGTTGATAGTGGCAACGTTCACATACTGATAAGACATAAAAATTCCTTTAATCAAAATATTGCGTCTGGATAAATTCACTGAGCTGCCGCAGGCCGGTGCGCGGTGAGAGCGTATTGTTTTTGACCGCTAAAAGCGTCTGGCGGTAATAGCGATCGAAATCTTCATTCGCGAACAGGTGATTCAGTACTTCTTCTTCGGTCTGCTTACGCAGCCATTCCACCGATTGTTGTTGCCGCACTTGTTGTAAACGACCACTGGCAGTTAGCGCGGTTTTGAAGTCGATGATGGCGTGCCAGATCTCATCGATTCCACGTTTTTCCAGTGCGCTACAAGTCAGACCCCGTGGCTGCCATTCGTCGTATTTACGTCGCAGAATATGCAGGGCACTCTCGTACATATGCCGGGCAATGGCGACATTGGTATGGTTATCGCCATCGTCTTTATTGATAACGAGCAGATCAGCCACTTCCATCAGCCCTTTTTTAATGCCCTGCAGATCATCGCCGCCACCGGCAATTTGCAACGAGATAAAACAGTCCACCATGCGGGCGACTTCCGTTTCCGACTGCGCGACGCCAACCGTTTCGACAATCACTACGTCATAACCCGCCGCTTCGCATAACAGCATTAATTCCCGTGCTCGCTGACTGGCACCGCCCAGATGACCGGAGGAGGGTACCGGGCGAATAAACGCCGCCTCGGCACGCGCCAGGTCATTCATGCGGGTTTTATCCCCGAGAATGCTACCGCCAGTGACCGGGCTGCTGGGATCGACCGCAATAACAGCAACCTTTAATCCCTCACGAATCAACAACATGCCAAAGGCTTCAAGAAAGGTACTTTTCCCCGCGCCGGGTGTGCCGGTAACGCCCAGTCGCAGGGCGTTACCACAGAACGGCATAATAGCGTCAAGCAGCTGTGTACTTAGCGCCTGATGACGTGGGTGACGGCTTTCCACCAGCGTCATGGCTTGGGCGAGCGTGGCACGCTCACCCTGACGTAAGCGGCGAATACTTTCTGCCAGCGTGGCTTCATTAATCATGATGCTGGCTTATCAGATTCAGTACGTCGCGCACACTGTCGAGCATAGGTGTACCTGGACCATAAATCGCCGCCACGCCGCGCTCTTGCAGGAAGGCGTAATCCTGCGGCGGAATGACGCCACCCGCGACCACGCAGATATCTTCGCGTCCCCATTTTTTCAGCGCTTCGACCAGTTCCGGGATCAGCGTTTTATGACCGGCAGCCAGTGAGGATGCGCCCGCTACGTGAACGTCGTTTTCTACGGCCAGGCGGGCGATCTCTTCAGGTGTAGAGAACATCGGGCTTAAATCTACGTCGAAACCGAGATCGGAATAGGCGCTGGCGATCACTTTCGCGCCGCGATCGTGTCCATCCTGGCCCATCTTAGCGATCAGAATGCGCGGGCGACGACCATTGTCGGCAAGGAACTGCTCCGTTTGCGCAACAATGGCATCGAACTCGGAGGCCGATTTCTCAGACTGATGATAGCTTTGCGCAATCACGCCGGTAACACACTGGCTTGGCACCAGATAACGGTCGAAAGCGACTTCCAGCGCATCGGAAATTTCACCCAGGGTGGCGCGAACGCGAGCGGCATTAACAGCGGCAGCCAGCAGGTTTTCGTTATGCTGTGCGGCGTGAGTCAGGGCGTTCAACGCGGCGGTTACGGCGGCATCATCACGGGCGGCGCGAATGCGTTCCAGCGAAGCAATTTGCTCGTTACGCACCATCACGTTGTCGATCTCAAGTACATCGGTTTCGTCTTCGTGATCCAGTTTGTACTTGTTGACACCAACGATGACACGCTTGCCCTGGTCGATCAGCGACTGTTCGCGCGCTGAGGCCTCTTCGGTCATTCGTTTTGGCAGACCTGCTTCGATCGCTTTCGCCATGCCACCGGCTTCGTCGATCTGTTGGATAATAGCTCTGGCTTGTTTGACGATTTGATCGGTCAGCGACTCAATGTAATAGGATCCGGCCAGTGGATCGACGGTGTGGCAGAGTTCTGATTCTTCCTGGATGATGATCTGGGTGTTGCGGGCAATGCGTGCTGAGAAATCGGTAGGCAAACCAAGCGCTTCGTCAAAGGCGTTGGTATGCAGTGACTGAGTACCGCCCAGCGTCGCAGCCAGTGCTTCAATGGTGGTGCGGATAACGTTGTTATACGGATCCTGTTCAGTCAGGCTCCAGCCTGAGGTCTGGCAGTGGGTACGCAGCGCCAGTGATTTCGGATCCTGTGCGCCAAATCCACTGACCGCTTCGCTCCATAAATAACGTGCCGCACGCAACATGGCGACGTTCATAAACAGATCCATGCCGATACCGAAGAATAACGACAGGCGAGGAGCGAAGTCATCCATTTTCAGTCCGGCAGAGATTGCTGCTTTGATGTACTCAATCCCATCGGCGAGCGTAAATGCTACCTGCTGCACGCAGTTGGCACCCGCTTCCCCCATGTGGTAACCGCTGATACTGATGGTATTAAATCGCGGCATGTTGCCGGAACACCAGGCGATGATGTCGGCGATAATGCGCATTGACGGTTTTGGTGGGTAAATATAGGTGTTGCGGCAGAGGTACTCTTTGAGAATATCGTTTTGAATGGTGCCGGTCAGTTTATCAGGTGTAACACCTTGCTCTTCTGCGGCGACGATATAAAACGCCAGTACTGGTAGCACTGCGCCATTCATGGTCATCGAAACCGACATTTTACCCAGCGGGATCTGGTCGAACAGGACTTTCATATCTTCCACGGTGTCGATAGCGACGCCCGCTTTGCCGACGTCACCCGCCACGCGTGGGTTATCGGAGTCGTAGCCACGGTGGGTGGCAAGGTCAAACGCAACGGAAAGACCTTTTTGCCCGGCGGCCAGGTTACGGCGATAAAAAGCGTTGGACTCTTTTGCTGTTGAAAAACCAGCATACTGACGGATGGTCCACGGTTGGGCGGTATACATAGTGGCACGCGGGCCACGAACGTAGGGCGGCAAACCAGGAAGGGTACCTGTCACCTCCAGATTATCGAGATCGGCTTCGGTATACAGCGGCTTGATGGCGATCCCTTCCGCGGTTTGCTGAACCAGCGAGTCGACAGTTTTCTCCCGACGGCTCAATTCCTTGTTGGCAAGCTGTTGCCACTCCTGCTCGTTAGACATTATTTGCTCCGTAAAACGCAATCAAAATGAGGGTATTTGCGCTTACGGTGAGCTTTTTACGTGGGTTTGTCGCCAGCAAAAAAAATGCATTCAGACGTCGTTTTTTGCCGCCTGAGATTTGTC
>NZ_JBQZXE010000072.1:0-19789 GCF_053555855.1 Shigella sp. SIG3 | reverse complement strand
GTGCGCCGATTGATGGCATTGTCGCAAACCGCAGCGCCCATACAGGCAGTTGGGTGGAAGGCGGCACATCGTTAGTTTCACTAGTACCAGTCAGTGAGTTGTGGGTTGATGCAAATTATAAAGAAAACCAAATAGCGGGAATGAAGCCAGGAATGAAGGCTGAGATCCGTGCTGATATTCTCAAAGGGGAAGTGTTTCACGGTCACATTGAAAGCCTTTCCCCAGCGACAGGAGCCAGTTTCAGCTTGATTCCGATAGAAAATGCCACTGGCAATTTCACCAAAATTGTTCAGCGTGTCCCGGTACGGATTGCATTTGACGACGCAAAGGAATTAAAGCAACTTCTTCGCCCGGGACTGTCCGTCACCGTCAGTGTTGATGAGAGATGATGTCTATGCGTAAACATATTGCTTTCGCCAGTATGTGTATGGGATTATTTATTGCTCAGCTTGATATTCAAATTGTATCGTCATCCCTAAATGAAATAGGTGGTGGTCTGTCCGCAGGTAAAGACGAAATGGCCTGGCTTCAGACCAGCTATTTAATTGCTGAGATTATTGTTATTCCGCTCTCTGGGTGGCTGTCACGGGTATTTTCCACTCGTTGGCTTTTTACTCTATCCGCGGGAATATTTACTTTAATGAGTATCGCGTGTGGACTTGCATGGAATATTCAGATCATGATTTTGTTTCGTGCTTTACAGGGAGCTGCTGGCGCATCCATGATCCCTTTAGTTTTCACGACGGCGTTTATTTATTACCAGGGTAAAGAGTTGGGGTTGGCTGCTGCGGTAGTCAGTGCGCTGGCCTCACTGTCACCGACGCTAGGGCCAACTCTGGGGGGCTGGCTCACTGATAACCTCGACTGGCGATGGCTATTTTATATCAATATATTACCTGGCATATATTTAGTTTTGAGTATTCCTTTTCTGGTTAATTTTGATAAACCTGATCTCTCTTTACTGAAAGTTGCTGATTATCCGAGTATTATCCTGTTGGCCATGACTCTGGGATGTCTGGAATATACCCTTGAAGAAGGAGCGCGCTGGGGATGGCTGGATGATAATACTATTTTGCTGACATCAGTTCTGGCATTGGTGAGTTTTATTTTATTTGCTGCGCGTACACTTACAATATCCAATCCGATAATGGATCTTCATGCTTTTAAGGATAAAAATTTCACTCTGGGATGTTTTTTTTCTTTTTCTGGAGGGGTTGGGATATTCTCTACTGTATATTTAATACCTGTGTTTTTGGGGCAGATTCGCGGATTAAATGCCGAAGAGATAGGTTTTGCCGTTTGCACAACAGGTATTTTCCAGTTATTTTCTGTTCCCTTTTACTTCTGGTTAAGTAAAAAAATAAATCTGCGATGGCTGTTGATGGCGGGGCTGGGCGGATTTGTGTTTTCAATGTATCTTTTTACCCCTATAACCCACGAATGGGGATGGCAGGAATTACTGTTTCCACAGGCAATTAGAGGGATTTTGCAGCAGTTTGCGATGGCCCCCATCGTAACATTAACGCTGGGGGGAATTCCAAAAGAACGGCTGAAGTTAGCCTCTGGTGTATTTAATTTAACACGTAATCTTGGGGGCGCGATTGGTATTGCCCTGTGTGGCTCTATTCTCAATAATCGAACTAATTTTCATTTTTCGAGAATGGGTGAAAAAATGGTTTCTGTTCCCCATACGGTGAATGACTTCATTTCCAGAAGTGCTTTATTTTTTAATCGCAGTAGAAGTGACCAGACATCGGAAATACTGGCTTCAACCAAATTATTGAGTCAATTGATGCTGAGGGAGGCGCAAACTATGGCATTTTCGGTACCTTTCTGCTAATCAGTGGTCTGTTATTTATCGCATTTTTGTTGGTTCCTGCTATGAATAAATCATCCTGATCGGAGCCTGTGCTGAATTAAACTCGGGCTAAACTGTTCGATACTGCTAACAGGCTAGTATAAAATGCCCCGCCTGCGCAGATACTCACAGGTATGAAGTAGAGTATTGTTTCAATCTGTGAAGGGAACGATGCAGTAAGTATGAACAATTAACCCGTCTGAATCACGACGTGTGAAGGTGCATAGGAGGTTACATGAACCTTGACGACAAATCGCTGTTTCTTGACGCCATGGAAGATGTCCAGCCGCTGAAACGTGCTACAGATGTCCACTGGCATCCAACGCGTAACCAACGTGCGCCGCAGCGTATCGACACGCTGCAGCTTGATAATTTCCTCACTACCGGATTTCTCGACATCATCCCGCTAAGTCAGCCGCTGGAGTTTCGGCAGGAAGGGTTGCAGCATGGGGTGCTGGATAAGCTGCGCAGTGGTAAATATCCGCAACAGGCGAGCCTGAATCTTTTGCGCCAGCCGGTGGAAGAGTGCCGCAAAATGGTGTTCAGTTTCATTCAACAAGCCCTGGCGGATGGTTTGCGTAATGTGCTGATTATTCATGGTAAAGGGCGGGAAGATAAATCACATGCCAATATTGTCCGCAGCTATGTGGCGCGCTGGCTGACCGAATTTGATGATGTTCAGGCATATTGCACCGCGCTACCGCATCATGGCGGCAGCGGGGCGTGTTACGTCGCACTACGTAAAACGGCGCAGGCGAAGCAAGAAAACTGGGAGCGCCACGCTAAGCGCAGTCGTTGATCTCGAGACGCATCCGCGGCTTATGCCGCCAGCACGCGGTTGCGTCCATCATTTTTCGCCCGATACAAAGCATCATCAACGCGTTTAAACAGTTCATCGATGCTTTCATTTCCTTCGTGATGCGCCACACCAATGCTGACGGTAAAGCGTGGTAAGCCCGAAATACTCACTTTTGCCACGCTTACGCGGATAGTTTCAGCCAGCGAAAGCGCGGTATCCAGTGGGGTTCTTGGTAGCAATAAGACAAACTCTTCGCCTCCCCAACGAAACACCAAATCGCCTTTGCGAGCGCAACTTTCGAGGGGGCGGGCGAGGGCGCATAACACCTCATCACCTTTAGAATGCCCATAGAGATCGTTAATGTGTTTAAAACGATCGGTGTCGATGAGCAACAAGCTGTAATCCTGAGCGATGGCGAGATGCTGCATTTGGCCTGGTTCCGTAATGTGATAAAACTGTCGCCGATTCAGTAATCCGGTCATCGCGTCATGGTGAGCAGCATGTTCCAGCTGCTCCTCCAGCCGTTTTTGCTCAGTAATATCATGCACAATACATAACATGAGCTTGTCGCCATAAATTTCAATCGGTCCGGCATAGGTCTGCACATGACGAGTAGAACCATCCGCCAGTTTATGAACAAAATTCAAAGGGTTATGACCGCCGGGTAAATGCGAAATTTCATGCATGATAGGCATGACGCGACGCCCAAGCATATTTATTTCCTAGGTATGTTTCTGGCACATCGTTTCATGGTTATAACCATAGAAATTGAGCGCGGCGAGGTTAGCATCGACGATTTGTCCATCTCGTGACGGGTCAATCAACAACATTGGTGCAGAGTTAGTCAGAAAAAAGCGCGCATAAAAACCTTGTTTTTTGCGCTGATAATTTGCCGAGCGACTGGCTTTTAAACCCAGCGTTGCCGGCGCTTCGATACCTTCGAAAATAATCACCGGTTCTGTTTCTGTCAGCTCTCGCAAAACAAGCCGACAGCTTAATGCTGTTTCCTCTTCTTTACGCTGAACAGTGAGGATTTCGATAATATCGTGTTGGTTTTGCAGATCGGAGAGGTATTTCGGCAGTTCTTTTTGTGAGGAGACGGAATAGGGTCCGGTTCGTAGCTGACTAAACGTGAGGTCTTGCATCAACAGTCGCGCCGCGCTATTGGCATAAATTAACTGTTCCTCAAAGGGCGAAACAATCCAGACAGGACTGGTGAGTAAGTCCAGGGTATTGAAGTTGTGCGTAATCATTGAGATCCCGTTATTTTTATCAATTTTTGTTGCTATCCGATCGCAAAAAAGCCACGTCATATGATCAGATAATTCTGATAATGATAGACGCTATTTAACACTTCACACGGTTTGTATACGGAAAAGCATTTTGCTTTTTGTATTCAATTTAGACAGAATTTTATTAATCATTTCAGGGTAATGGGGTGATGAGATGTTGCGTAACAGGGCCAGAAGGCTAGACTACAAAATAATGCGTTGATGATGGAGGCACTGTGGAAGCGATTAAGGGATCGGACGTTAATGTCCCGGATGCAGTATTTGCCTGGATGCTGGATGGTAGAGGCGGCGTTAAACCGCTGGAAAATACAGATGTGATTGATGAAGCGCATCCCTGCTGGCTCCACCTTAATTATGTACACCATGATAGCGCCCAATGGCTGGCGACAACACCGCTGCTTCCCAATAACGTACGTGATGCGCTGGCGGGCGAGAGCACACGGCCCCGAGTCAGCCGTTTCGGTGAAGGCACGCTGATTACATTGCGCTGTATAAACGGCAGCACCGATGAACGCCCCGATCAACTGGTCGCCATGCGTGTATATATGGACGGGCGGTTAATTGTTTCGACCCGACAACGCAAAGTGCTGGCGCTGGACGATGTGGTGAGCGATCTGGAAGAGGGCACGGGTCCGACCGATTGCGGGGGATGGCTGGTGGATGTGTGCGATGCGTTGACCGATCATTCCAGTGAATTTATCGAGCAGCTGCACGATAAAATTATCGACCTTGAAGATAATCTCCTTGATCAGCAAATTCCACCGCGTGGATTCCTGGCTCTGCTGCGCAAACAATTAATTGTGATGCGTCGCTATATGGCACCGCAACGTGATGTTTATGCTCGTCTTGCCAGTGAACGTTTGCCGTGGATGAGCGATGACCAACGCCGTCGGATGCAGGATATTGCCGATCGCCTTGGGCGCGGCCTTGACGAAATCGACGCCTGTATAGCACGGACTGGCGTGATGGCGGATGAAATCGCTCAGGTGATGCAGGAAAATTTAGCTCGTCGTACCTATACAATGTCGTTGATGGCAATGGTCTTTTTACCCAGTACCTTTCTGACCGGGTTATTTGGCGTCAACCTTGGTGGGATCCCTGGCGGCGGGTGGCAATTCGGATTTTCAATTTTTTGTATTCTGTTAGTTGTTCTTATTGGTGGTGTTGCTTTATGGTTGCACCGTAGTAAATGGTTGTAACAAAAGCAATTTTTTCGGCTGTCTGTATACAAAAACGCCGCAAAGTTTGAGCGAAGTCAATAAACTCTCTACCCATTCAGGGCAATATCTCCCTTGCAGGTGAATGCAACGTCAAGCGATGGGCGTTGCGCTCCATATTGTCTTACTTCCTTTTTTGAATTACTGCATAGCACAATTGATTCGTACGACGCCGACTTTGATGAGTCGGCTTTTTTTTGCCTGTTATTTATCAGCGTCTACCCTTTAAGAGTCCACCCAATGACCGGAGGGAAATATGACGACACTTATTTATTTGCAAATTCCTGTCCCTGAACCGATTCCTGGCGATCCTGTTCCAGTGCCCGATCCGATCCCTCGCCCGCAACCCATGCCTGACCCACCACCCGATGAAGAACCGATTAAATTGTCGCATCGTGAGCGTAGATCTGCGAGGATACGCGCCTGCTAACTTTGCGTCGATGACCACGAGAATAGATTGTGACCGCTTTTTCTACCCTGAATGTTTTGCCTCCCGCCCAACTCACGAACCTTAATGAGTTGGGTTATTTAACCATGACGCCGGTGCAGGCCGCCGCGCTTCCGGCGATCCTTGCAGGAAAAGATGTTCGCGTGCAGGCGAAAACCGGCAGCGGCAAAACGGCGGCTTTTGGCCTCGGCTTGTTACAGCAAATTGATGCGTCGCTATTTCAAACCCTGGCTTTAGTGCTGTGTCCTACGCGTGAACTGGCGGATCAGGTGGCAGGTGAATTGCGTCGGCTGGCGCGTTTTCTGCCAAATACCAAAATTTTGACGTTGTGCGGTGGTCAACCGTTCGGTATGCAGCGTGATTCGTTGCAACATGCGCCGCATATTATCGTGGCAACGCCGGGTCGTTTGCTGGATCACTTGCAAAAAGGCACGGTATCACTGGATGCGCTGAATACTTTGGTGATGGATGAGGCCGACCGCATGCTGGATATGGGATTTAGCGATGCCATTGATGATGTCATCCGTTTTGCGCCTGCATCTCGACAGACGCTTCTGTTTTCGGCAACCTGGCCGGAAGCCATCGCCGCAATCAGCGGACGAGTGCAACGCGATCCTTTGGCGATTGAAATTGACTCAACAGATGCTTTGCCACCCATTGAACAACAATTTTATGAGACATCCAGTAAAGGCAAAATTCCTCTGTTGCAACGGTTATTAAGCTTGCATCAGCCATCCTCTTGTGTGGTGTTTTGCAATACCAAAAAAGATTGCCAGGCTGTCTGCGACGCGCTGAATGAAGTAGAGCAAAGTGCATTGTCGTTACACGGCGATCTGGAGCAACGCGATCAGACCCTGGTACGTTTTGCTAACGGTAGCGCCCGTGTACTGGTTGCGACTGATGTTGCTGCGCGTGGTCTGGATATTAAATCGCTTGAGCTGGTGGTGAACTTTGAGCTGGCGTGGGACCCTGAAGTTCATGTACATCGCATCGGTCGTACAGCTCGTGCAGGAAATAGCGGTCTGGCGATCAGTTTCTGTGCTCCGGAAGAAGCACAGCGGGCCAATATCATTTCTGACATGTTGCAGATAAAACTTAACTGGCAAACGCCGCCAGCTAATAGTTCCATTGTGACGCTGGAAGCAGAAATGGCAACGTTGTGTATCGATGGCGGGAAAAAAGCCAAAATGCGCCCGGGTGATGTATTAGGTGCACTGACAGGAGATATCGGGCTTGATGGCGCAGATATTGGCAAAATCGCCGTGCATCCGGCGCATGTCTATGTCGCGGTCCGTCAGGCTGTTGCTCATAAAGCATGGAAACAGTTACAGGGCGGGAAGATTAAAGGAAAAACGTGCCGGGTGCGGTTATTAAAATAATGAAATGTTGAATTGCCGGGTGCAAGAGTAAACATCTTATTCGGGATTGCCGGATGCGACGCTGGCCGCGTCTTATCCGGCCTCCATAAGAGTAGCCCGATACGCTTGCGCATCGGGCGCTATCCTGGTTATTTCACTTCAACCACATTCAGCCGTAACTCATCCAACTGATTTTCATCTTCTTCTGGCTGCCAGCCCGCCGGTTGTAGTGGGATCTCTTCGCGATCAAACGCCAGATCACCCCCGTTAACCACTTCAGAACCGTGGGTAATGCCTTTGAAATCGAACAGGTTGGTATCGCACAGATGCGACGGCACCACATTCTGCATCGCGCTGAACATCGTCTCGATACGCCCTGGATAACGTTTATCCCAGTCACGCAACATGTCAGCAATCACCTGACGTTGCAGGTTAGGCTGTGAACCGCACAGGTTGCACGGAATAATCGGGAACGCTTTTGCATCGGCAAATCGCTGAATATCTTTCTCGCGGCAGTAGGCCAGTGGACGAATAACGATATGTTTGCCATCATCGCTCATCAGTTTCGGAGGCATACCTTTCATCTTGCCGCCGTAGAACATATTTAAGAACAACGTTTGCAGGATATCGTCACGATGGTGACCCAACGCGATCTTCGTCGTCCCCAGTTCCGTTGCGGTGCGATAAAGGATACCGCGACGTAGCCGAGAACACAGTGAGCAAGTGGTTTTGCCCTCTGGAATCTTCTCTTTCACGATACCGTAAGTGTTCTCTTCAACAATCTTGTACTCAACGCCCAGCTTTTCAAGATACTCGGGCAGAACGTGTTCCGGGAAGCCCGGTTGCTTTTGATCGAGGTTAACAGCCACCAGCGAAAAATTGATTGGCGCGCTTTGCTGCAAATTGCGCAGAATCTCCAGCATGGTATAGCTGTCTTTACCCCCGGAGAGGCAAACCATGATGCGATCGCCTTCTTCAATCATATTGAAGTCAGCAATGGCTTCGCCCACGTTACGACGCAGACGTTTTTGTAATTTGTTCAGGTTGTATTGTTCTTTCTTACTAATTTCTTGATTTTGCGACATTTAAAAGCGACTCAATTCGTTATATGGCATCAGAAGAGTATGCGTCATGCCGGAACGCTCAGCATAAGAAATCTGATATAAAAACTGTGGCGTGTATGGTACGGATTAGAGGGGAAAATGTCAGCACATTTGCGAAATGAATCAAAAAGCCCGCAGCAATGTGCGGGCGTTAGTGTCAGCGCACAACCAGCACGGAGCACTCTGCGTGACGCACTACAGCTGCGGCGTTGGAACCGAGCAGATAAGTGGTGATATCCGGTCGATGGGAAGCAATGATGATCATATGAGCGGGGATCTTCTTCGCCAATTCCAGAATGCGGTCTTTGGGCGAGCCTTCCTCAACATGGACATGCACTCTGTCGGTTGGCAGTTTAAATTTTTTAATGATCTCTTCCAGTTGCGATTTGGCTTCCGCTTTCAGGTCATCCATTGCCGGTAATTCTGCGGAATACGCTAAACCCAGAGAGGCATAGTAGGGCAGTGAAGGTATTACCGTCAGGAAATGAACCTCTGCATCATCAATCTTTGCCTCTGCCTCAACGTGGCTAATCACGCGTTGAGTTAATTCTGAATCTGAAATATCGATAGGGACAAGAATCGTTCTGTTCATAAAACCTCCTGTTTTAGTATCCGCATAAAGTGTAACGCCAGATGACACTTTTTGTGTAATGACGGAGTTCACATTTTTAATTTAGATCAAAGGAGGAAGAATAAGCAGAAAAAGCCCGCCATAACAGCGGGCAGGAGGATTTAGAACTGATAAACCAGACCTAAAGCGACAATATCATCGGTAGAGATGCCGTTGGCAGCGTAGAAACTGTCATCTTCATCCAACAGGTTGATTTTATAGTCAACATAGGTGGACATGTTTTTATTGAAATAGTAAGTCGCGCCAACATCGGCGTATTTAACCAGATCTTTATCATCAACACCTGCCGGGTTGTCTGCACCACCAGCAGCGTGAAGGTCACGGCCTTTAGACATCAGGAAAGAGACTGCCGGACGCAGACCAAAATCAAACTGGTACTAGTAACTTCAAAGTTCTGGGTTTTGTTCGCAACTGCATAATCGCTGTCGCCAAACGGGGTCATATTACGCGTTTCTGAATACATGGTTGCTAGGTAAATATTGTTAGCATCGTATTTTAGCCCAGCAGTCCACGCGTCTGCTTTATCACCACCCGCCGCAGTATGGTTAACCTGGTCATTGGTGCGGTCAGAAGAGGTGTATGCCGCACCAGCGCTAAAGCCCATGCCTAAATCATATGTTGTGGAAAGACCCCAGCCGTCACCGTTTTCATGACGAACATCGCGTTCGTTATTGGTGCCTTCCTGACCATTACTGGCTCCTTCGTTGTTACCTTGATACTGCACCGCGAAGTTCAGACCATTTACCAGACCGAAGAAATCAGTATTACGATAAGTCGCGACGCCATTGGCTCGACCAGTCATAAAGTTGTCTGCATTGGTATAAGAGTCACCGCCAAATTTAGGCAGCATATCGGTCCAGCCTTCGATGTCGTACATTACGCCATAATTACGTCCGTAATCGAAAGAACCGTAATCTGCAAATTTCAGTCCGGCAAATGCCAGACGGGTCCATGACTGGTTTTTTGAAGATTCAGTGTTGTTTGCCTGAATATTGTATTCCCATTGACCGTAGCCAGTAAGTTGATCGTTAATTTGGGTTTCGCCTTTAAAACCCAGACGCGCATAGCTCTGGTCGCCATCTTTCGCTGAATTATCAGAAAAATAATGCAGGCCATCAACTTTGCCATACAGATCTAATTTGTTGCCGTCTTTATTATAAACTTCGGCTGCATGTGCAGCACCTGCGGCGAGCAGGGCAGGGATTAAAAGTGCCAGTACTTTTCTTTTCATTGAATAAATCCTTTAGTTATTTTATTTGCCTTTTATCCCCATTTCGGGGAGTGAAAACATCCTAAAGGAGAAGTTCAGTTTGCCGATAAATATCATTTGTTACGCCTTAAGTAAAACCTTAATCAAATAATTCCTCTGAAATGATAATAAGTCTGGTGAATGTATCGAAGATAATACATACAAAATAAAAATTATACTTTTAATTTTCTATACGTTATTCTGCGCGGGTTATATGCCTTTATTGTCACAGATTTTATTTTCTGTTGGGCCATTGCATTGCCACTGATTTTCCAACATATAAAAAGACAAGCCCGAACAGTCGTCCGGGCTTTTTTTTTAGAATTGGATAATCCTTATCCAGAGCATTTAATCGGTGTTGCTTTTTTCCGCTTTTCCGGCCATTTGTGCTAGGAAGTCATAGCGTTTTTGCAAATCAGCTGCAGCATCTTTCCATAACTGTTCTGCCACTTCTGGCTGCTGCGAATTCAGACGACGGAAACGCTGCTCGTGAAGTAACGTTTCTTCCAGTGCTTCTGACGGCGGGCGTGAATCCAGCGCCAGCGGCAGTTTGCCTTCATCGGCACGACGCGGATCAAAGCGATATAGCGGCCAGAAGCCGGTAGCAGTGAGTTGGCGCATCTGGTCGTGGCTGAGAGCCAGATCGTAACCATGCTCTTCACACGGGCTATAAGCAATGATCAGCGATGGTCCCGGATACGCTTCCGCTTCCTGAATCGCTTTCACCGTCTGGTTCAGCTGCGCGCCGAGAGAAATCTGCGCCACATAAACATGACCGTACATCATCATACTGACGCCAAGATCTTTACGCGCTTTACGTTTGCCGTGCTCGCCGAACTTAGTTACTGCACCCAGCGGTGTCGCTTTCGACGCCTGACCACCGGTGTTGGAATAGCATTGCGTATCCAGCACCAGAATGTTGACGTTTTCCGTCAAACTCAATACATGATCCAGACCGCCAAAGCCGATATCGTAAGCCCAGCCGTCGCCACCAATCAGCCAGATTGATTTTTCCACCAGTGCATCTGCGTCACGCAGCAGTTCATGTGCTTCGGCAACATCGTTGAGTTGCTGGCGTAAAGCTGCGACCTGTTCTCGACGAACCTCTGGCGTAGCGTCTGATTTCAACGCCGTCAGTAATTCCGCCGGGATTTTATCGGCAAATTGATCCAGCAGACGCAGCACGCGGACACGGTGTTGATCGACCGTCAGGCGGAAACCAAGGCCAAATTCGGCATTATCTTCAAATAGAGAGTTCGCCCATGCCGGCCCACGACCGTTGGCATCGGTGGTATACGGTGTAGAGGGCAGGTTACCGCCATAAATTGAAGAACAGCCGGTGGCGTTAGCGATCAACATCCGGTCACCATAGAGCTGAGTCAGCAATTTAATATACGGCGTCTCGCCACAACCGGGGCAAGCACCTGAATATTCAAACAGCGGTGTAATCAGCTGCGATGTACGAATATCAATACGTTCCAGTTTGCTACGGTCGATTTCTGGCAGGTTGAGGAAGAAATCGTAATTGATTTTCTCTTCTTCGACATGTTCCTGGCGAGACATCATATTGATGGCTTTAATCTCTGGATTCTGACGGTCTTTCGCCGGGCAAACTTCGACGCACAGGTTACAACCGGTGCAATCTTCCGGTGCCACCTGCAAGACATATTTCTGCCCGCGCATATCACGCGATTTCACATCTAGCGAATGCAGGCTGGCAGGGGCGTTTTCCATCGCTTCAGGCGGTACCACTTTTGCGCGAATAGCTGAGTGTGGGCAAGCGGCGACGCAGTGGTTACATTGGGTACAGAGTTCCTCTTTCCAGATGGGGATCTCTTCGGCGATATTGCGTTTTTCCCAGCGAGTGGTGCCCATCGGCCAGGTGCCGTCTGGCGGCAGCGCCGAAACGGGGAGGGCATCACCAAGCCCGGCGAGCATCGCCGCGGTTACGGTTTTCACGAAATCAGGGGCGGCATCGGAAACCACTGGCGGTCGATTGGCGCTGTGCGGATTTACCGGTTGCAACGGAACTTCTTCTACGGATTCACGCGCCAGCGCCAGAGCCTGCCAGTTGCGCTCCACCAGATCCTGACCTTTGCTACTGTAACTTTTGGCAATCGCACCCTGCAATTCTGCGAGGGCGCTATCGCCAGGCAGAATTTGCGTCAGATGGAAAAAAGCCATCTGCATGACGGTATTAATACGGGCCGCCAGGCCACATTCGCGGGCGATTTTCGCCGCGTTAATCACATAGAAGCGCGCTTTTTTCTGGTTTAACACGGCCTGAACTTCCTGCGGCAAGCGCGACCACACTTCATCTGCGCTGTACGGCGTATTAAGCAGGAAAATGCCGCTAGGTTTTAAACGCTCAGCCATCTGATATTTATCGATAAACTGCAACTGGTGGCAGCCAACAAAATCAGCCTGGGAAATGAGATAAGCGGAACGAATCGGCTGTTCGCTCACGCGAAGGTGAGAAACCGTCAGGCCGCCCGCTTTTTTGGAGTCGTAAACAAAATAGCCCTGTGCGTACCACGGCGTGGAATTACCGATAATCTTGATATTGTTTTTGGTTGCGGAAACGCTGCCATCACTACCAAGGCCATAAAACAAGGCTTCAAGTTTCGCCGAGTTTGGCAGAGTGTTTTCCGGCAACGGCAGTGACAGATTGGTCACATCATCGTAAATACCAACCGTAAAGCGTGCTTTAGGTTTAGCCGCGTTGAGCTCGGCAAATACCGCCAGTACACAGTCCGGGCCAAATTCTTTGGATGAAAGACCATAGCGCCCACCAATGACACGGGGCAGGGTTTCGCGCTCACCATTATTAAAGGCTCCTGCCAGTGCGGTCATCACATCCAGATAGAGCGGTTCTGCCTGGGCACCGGGTTCTTTGGTTCTGTCCAGTACCGCCACGCTGCGTACGGATCCCGGCAGAGCTTGCAGCAAGTGTTTGGCGGAGAAGGGACGGTACAGACGAACTTTCAGCACGCCAACTTTTTCGCCACGGGTTAGCAATTCATCAACCACTTCTTCACAGGTGCCAATGGCAGAGCCCATCAGGATAATCACCCGTTCCGCTTGCGGATGCCCGTAATACTCAAACGGCTGATACTGACGACCTGTCGCGGCAGCGAAATCATTCATCGCCTGTTCAACATGGTCATAGACCGCGTTGTACCAGGGGTTGGTGGCTTCGCGAGACTGGAAATAAGTGTCAGGATTGGCGGACGTACCGCGGATCACCGGATGTTCCGGGTTGAGCGCCCGGGCGCGATGAGCATCAATTTCGGCCTGCGGCATGAGATCAAGAATAGTGTCATCGGCCAGCGGGACAATTTTATTGATTTCGTGGGACGTGCGAAAACCATCAAAGAAATGAATAAATGGCACGCGGCTCTTCAGCGTTGCGATGTGTGAAATGAGAGCAAAGTCTTGCGCTTCCTGGACGTTAGCCGCACACAACATCGCGCAACCCGTCTGGCGCACCGCCATAACGTCGGAATGATCGCCAAAAATAGAAAGTGCATGTGTGGCAACGGTACGTGCCGCTACATGCAGGACAAATGGCGTCAGTTCGCCTGCCAGTTTGTACAGCGTCGGGATCATCAGCAGCAAACCCTGCGATGACGTAAACGATGTTGAAAGGGCACCCGTCTGCAAAGCGCCATGCACGGTAGCGATAGCACCCGCTTCCGACTGCATTTCAACCACGCGTGGTGTGTCTCCCCAAACGTTCTTCAAGCCGTTTCCGGCCCAGGCATCAGCCTGTTCTGCCATCGTGGAACTGGGGGTAATAGGGTAGATGGCGATAACTTCACTGGTGCGAAACGCCACCGAAGCAACCGCGCCATTACCGTCAATAGTAATCATATGACACCCTTACATTGCGCAAATGAGGGGCGCACGAAATTGCTGCGCGCCCAGTAGTAATCCTTCAATTTTAGCAAATGGCTTTCTTCTGCATTTTCGCTTTTGTGTCCCCCACATCAGAGTAATGAATGTTTTGATCAAACAGAGGGCAAAAAAATAGCCATAAAAAAGTAAAAATGCGGGGCAACGCGCAGGACAGCTCTCGACGCCGCCCTCTGTGCTGCCTATTATTTATGGCGGTGTCGTTTGGCTTGAAGATCAGAGGAAGAAGAGATGCGAGCAGCGTTTTGGGTAGGGTGTGCCGCTTTATTGTTGTCGGCGTGTAGTAGTGAGCCTGTTCAGCAGGCGACTGCGGCGCACGTAGCGCCAAGTTTAAAAGCGTCGATGTCCAGTAGTGGAGAAGCAAATTGTGCAATGATCGGCGGTTCGCTTTCTGTTGCCCGTCAACTGGATGGTACGGCGATTGGGATGTGTGCATTACCCAACGGCAAACGCTGTAGCGAACAGTCACTTGCCGCCGGGAGCTGTGGCAGCTATTAATTCATTAAATCCGCCAGCTTATAAGTTAATGTCTGTTTCGCGGTCGCCAGCGTTAACTGGTTCGCGGTCAGATCCACTTGTGCACCTTCTTTCAGCATTTCGCTAATGGTGTTATCGAGTTCATTAAGCTGCGGGTTAGCGCACATCATACGGGTCATTGCCAGCCCTTTGGCTGTCAGTTCACCATTAGACAGTTTGCCTTCACCGCTAAAGCGGTTACACATGCTGCCGGAAATCATCATTTTTTCACCAAAGCTGATTTCTGGCGTAACAGCAATTTTGTCATTACTTACACATCCCGCCATCAGCAGGCTTAGCGCAACAAACGCGGCTACTTTCTTCATTGTGGTTCTCAATTACAGTTTCTGACTCAGGACTATTTTAAGAATAGAGAATGAAAGGTCATTGGGGATTATCTGAATCAGCTCCCCTGGATTGCAGGGGAGCGGCAAGATTAAACCAGTTCGTTCGGGCAGGTTTCACCTTTTTCCAGATTGCTTAAGTTTTGCAGCGTAGTCTGAGAAATACTGGTCAGAGCTTCTGCTGTCAGGAATGCCTGGTGCCCGGTAAACAGCACGTTGTGGCAGGCAGACAGGCGACGGAATACGTCATCCTGGATCACGTCGTTGGATTTATCTTCAAAGAACAGATCGCGTTCGTTCTCATAGACGTCCATACCCAACGAACCAATTTTCTGATTTTTCAGCGCTTCAATTGCCGCCTGAGAATCAATCAATGCACCGCGACTGGTATTGACGATCATCACGCCATTTTTCATCTGATCGAAGGCGGCTTCGTTCAACAGATGGTAGTTTTCCGGTGTCAGCGGGCAGTGCAGAGAGATAACGTCTGATTCAGAGAACAGGGTTGGCAGATCGACATACTCCACACCGAGTTCCAGCGCCGCTGCACTTGGATACGGATCGAACGCCAGCAGACGCATACCAAAACCTTTCAGAATGCGCAGCATCGCCACACCGATTTTACCGGTACCGATAACGCCTGCCGTTTTGCCATACATAGTAAAGCCGGTCAGACCTTCCAGAGAGAAGTTAGCGTCACGGGTACGCTGATACGCGCGGTGAATACGGCGGTTCAGCGTCATCATCATACCGATGGCGTGTTCAGCAACGGCCTCTGGATCATAGGCTGGAACACGGACTACTTTCAGCCCCAGTTCTTTTGCCGCATCAAGGTCGACGTTATTGAAACCGGCACAGCGCAGGGCGATATATTTAACGCCGTGCTTTTTCAGCTCTTCCAGCACCGGGCGGCTGCCGTCATCGTTTACGAAAATACATACCGCTTCGCAGCCATTGGCAGTTTTAGCGGTTTTTTCCGTCAGCAGAAAGTCAAAAAATTCCAGCTCAAAGCCAAAGGACTCGTTCACCTGTTGCAGGTACTTCTTGTCGTACTGTTTTGTGCTATAAACGGCGAGTTTCATAAGACTTTCTCCAGTGATGTTGAATCACATTTAAGCTGCTAAAAATATTTTACAAAATTTCAAATATAATTGAAAGCCATGGCGATATTGAAAAATTCATCAACAACTATGCTTAGTGTAGGCGCAACCTTCAACTGAACGGTTAAACATGCCACAATACCCGTATTGAATGCTTAATTTTTCGCGAAATCAGGATATTAACTACCCATGCTGGGTAAATATAAAGCCGTTCTCGCGCTGTTATTACTGATTATTCTTGTGCCGTTGACGCTGCTGATGACGCTCGGGCTGTGGGTTCCCACGCTGGCGGACATCTGGCTACCGCTCGGGACACGTATTGCATTAGATGAAAGCCCACGCATTACGCGTAAAGGTTTAATCATTCCCGATCTCCGTTATCTGGTGGGAGATTGTCAGCTTGCGCATATCACCAACGCCAGCCTTTCACATCCCAGCCGCTGGTTATTGAACGTCGGCACGGTAGAACTTGATTCTGCTTGTCTGGCGAAATTGCCGCAGACGGAGCAATCGCCAGCTGCTCCAAAAACCCTCGCGCAGTGGCAGTCCATGCTGCCTAACACCTGGATCAATATCGATAAACTGATTTTTTCTCCCTGGCAGGAATGGCAGGGAAAACTCTCTCTCGCATTAACCTCTGATATCCAGCAACTGCGTTATCAGGGCGAAAAAGTTAAATTTCAAGGCCAGCTGAAAGGGCAACAACTTACAGTCAGCGAACTGGATGTCGTCGCGTTTGAAAATCAGCCGCCGGTTAAACTGGTGGGGGAATTTACTATGCCGCTCGTGCCGGATGGACTTCCTGTAAGTGGGCATGCTACTGCGACGTTAAACTTGCCGCAGGAACCGTCACTGGTGGATGCCGAGCTGGACTGGCAGGAAAATAGCGGGCAATTGATCGTGCTGGCACGGGATAACGGCGATCCGTTGCTCGATTTGCCGTGGCAAATTACTCGTCAACAATTGACCGTAAGCGATGGTCGCTGGAGCTGGCTGTATGCAGGTTTTCCTTTGAGTGGCCGACTGGGTGTCAAAGTTGACAACTGGCAGGCAGGGCTTGAGAACGCTCTGGTCAGCGGACGACTGAGTGTGCTGACCCAGGGGCAAGCGGGTAAGGGCAACGCGGTGCTTAATTTTGGCCCAGGAAAATTAAGCATGGATAACAGTCAACTGCCTCTGCAGCTGACCGGTGAAGCGAAACAGGCGGACCTCATTTTATATGCCCGTTTACCTGCGCAGCTAAGTGGAAGTCTGTCTGACCCAACGCTGACCTTTGAGCCAGGCGCGTTACTTCGTTCAAAGGGAAGAGTCATCGATTCGCTGGACATCGATGAAATCCGCTGGCCTTTAGCGGGTGTAAAAGTCACCCAACGTGGTGTTGACGGACGTTTGCAGGCCATTTTGCAGGCGCATGAAAATGAACTGGGCGATTTCGTGCTGCATATGGATGGGCTGGCGAATGATTTTCTCCCTGACGCTGGCCGCTGGCAGTGGCGCTACTGGGGAAAAGGGAGTTTTACACCGATGAATGCCACCTGGGATGTCGCAGGAAAAGGTGAGTGGCATGACAGCACGATTACGCTGACCGATCTCTCCACCGGTTTCGACCAGTTACAATACGGTACGATGACGGTAGAAAAGCCGCGATTAATTCTCGACAAGCCCGTCGTCTGGGTACGTGACGCACAGCATCCCTCCTTCAGCGGCGCGCTGTCACTGGACGCCGGGCAAACGCTGTTCACTGGCGGCAGTGTGTTACCGCCATCAACCTTAAAATTTAGCGTCGATGGGCGCGATCCGACCTATTTCCTCTTTAAAGGCGATTTACATGTTGGTGAGATTGGCCCGGTTCGGGTAAATGGTCGCTGGGACGGTATTCGTCTGCGCGGTAACGCCTGGTGGCCAAAACAATCACTGACTGTATTCCAGCCGCTGGTGCCACCCGACTGGAAGATGAACTTACGCGATGGTGAACTGTATGCTCAGGTTGCATTTTCTGCTGCGCCTGAACAAGGATTCCGCGCGGGAGGGCACGGCGTGTTGAAAGGCGGTAGTGCCTGGATGCCAGATAATCAGGTTAACGGTGTCGATTTTGTCCTGCCTTTCCGTTTTGCCGATGGAGCCTGGCATCTGGGGACTCGCGGCCCCGTTACGTTGCGAATTGCCGAAGTGATTAATCTGGTGACAGCGAAAAATATTACGGCTGATTTGCAAGGGCGTTATCCGTGGACTGAAGAAGAACCCTTGCTGTTGACTGATGTTAGCGTCGATGTGTTAGGCGGTAACGTGCTGATGAAACAATTACGTATGCCGCAACATGACCCGGCGCTGTTGCGGCTGAATAATCTCTCATCCAGCGAACTGGTTAGCGCCGTCAATCCGAAACAATTCGCCATGTCCGGGGCATTTAGTGGTGCATTGCCGTTATGGCTAAACAACGAAAAATGGATAGTGAAAGATGGTTGGCTGGCAAATAGCGGGCCAATGACCTTGCGGCTGGATAAAGATACCGCAGATGCGGTGGTGAAAGACAATATGACTGCGGGTTCAGCAATTAACTGGTTGCGCTATATGGAAATTAGCCGGTCATCGACAAAAATTAACTTAGATAATCTCGGTTTATTAACCATGCAGGCCAACATTACAGGTACCAGTCGCGTTGATGGTAAAAGCGGTACGGTAAACCTTAATTACCATCATGAAGAGAATATTTTTACGCTGTGGCGCAGTTTACGCTTTGGCGATAATCTCCAGGCATGGTTGGAGCAGAACGCACGTCTGCCGGGAAATGACTGTCCGCAAGGAAAAGAGTGTGAGGAAAAACAATGAAAATTTTACTGGCTGCGTTGACGTCATCTTTTATGCTGGTTGGCTGTACGCCTCGCATTGAAGTCGCTGCACCTAAGGAACCGATCACTATCAATATGAACGTTAAAATTGAGCATGAGATCATCATCAAGGCAGACAAAGATGTCGAAGAGCTGCTTGAAACTCGTAGCGATCTTTTCTGAGGCGATGATGAAGAAAACATTACTTCTTTGTGCGTTTCTTGTTGGGCTGGTAAGCAGCAATGTAATGGCATTGACTCTGGATGAAGCCAGAACTCAGGGGCGGGTAGGTGAAACATTTTATGGTTATCTGGTTGCGCTGAAAACGGATGCTGAAACAGAGAAATTAGTAACCGAAATTAATGCCGAACGTAAAGCGAGTTACCAACAACGGGCAAAGCAAAATAATGTGTCTGTAGATGATATCGCGAAACTCGCCGGGCAAAAGCTCGTAGCTCGGGCCAAACCGGGGGAATATGTACAAGGGATAAACGGTAAATGGGTGCGAAAGTTTTAATAGCAAAACCGCAATATCGGGATAACGCTACAGGAGAAAGCGATTGATCTATTTTCCTGAAACAAGGTGAATATTCAAAAACTCCTGTCAAATTGCCTTTCGCCCTGAAAAATGCATAGTCAAATATCTGTTTTAACTAATTGGCGTTGCAGTACATGCAACGCCAATTAGTTAGCGGAATTTACGGCGATACTCGCCTGGCGTCATCCCAAAGCGTTGCTTAAATACCGTTGAGAAATGACTCTGGTCAGAAAATCCCCAATGAAAGCCGATGCCTGCCAGTTTTTCATCATCTGCGGCATGGCGAATCGCATCTGCACAAAAATCGAGACGACGGTTACGAATATATTGCGCGACTACCAAACCTTATATCGGCAAACATTCGGTACAAACTACGTACTGACATACCTGTCTCTCCGGCTATCCACTCCGGGCGTAATATCTCTTCGCGAATATTATCGTCTATCAACGTAACCACTTTTTGAAACTGACGTTCACGGCGAGGTTGGACAGATTCCCGCTGATGAAGTACTGGGCGAAGCAGACACACCATCGCCTGTAGCGCAGCTTCACTTTCTGTTTCAGAAAGTGCCGGATTATTCATGCTCTCCTGT
>NZ_JBQZXE010000071.1:0-19907 GCF_053555855.1 Shigella sp. SIG3 | reverse complement strand
CGGGCGCGATGTTTTTAATCAGTATGCTGGCCGGTTTATTATTTAATGTTGATCCTGGTTCTCACCGTTTTATCATTATGATGACGTTGACAGGGTTGGCCCTGGTAATCATCGTGAATGCGGCATTAATGAGTGAACGGCCCATTTGGGTAATAAGTTGCTTAATGATTGTGTTATGGCCAGGCATTATCTCGCATGGACGAAATAAGCTCCTTGAACTGGCAGGAAAATGCCATAGTGAAGAGTTGTGGAGTCCGATTCGTTGCGCTTTTACAGGTGCATTAACACTCTATTACTATTTTATCGGCTTCTTTGGGATACTTGCCGCGATAGCTATAACGCTTGTCTGGCAAAGGCATACGCGTTTTTTTCATTAGTCGTAAATGCAGATACTAAAGAACTTAACTAAACTTCACATCGCCGCTTCATTTTTCGCCCGTAGCTTCTTCGCTTGGCTTTCCAGTAGCAGGTAACAGATCAGCGCCAGCAGCAGCGGGATAAAGTAATACAGGACGCGATAAGCGAGCAGGGCGGCGATAATGCTCCCTTTCGAGGTATGCTCCCCAGCCAGTAGTGCGATAAACACCGCTTCCAGCACACCGATCCCCGCCGGAATATGCACGATGACGCCAGCAATACTACTAACCAGTAACACGCCCAGTACAAAGAAATAGTTCACGCTTTGACCAAGTAACAGCCAGATAATCGCCCCCATTACCATCCAGTTAACGCTGGAAATCAGCATCTGAGCGAGGGCGAATTTCCATGAAGGCAGCACCAGCTTTTGCCCTTTGATGGTCATATGGCGGTGCTTCGCGAAAGCGCAAAACCACAAATAAACCGCGATAATCATCAGTAAGCCAATGCCGAGAATACGCAGCGTAGTTTGATCGACATACCAGTGATCCGGCAACTCCACCACGCCTGCGGTAAAGATAATCCCTGCCAGTAAAATATAGCCCAGCCAGTTGGTGGTAATACTGAGCGAGGAAATCCGCGTAATAGTGCTGCCCGGTAACCCTAGTCGGGAGTACAAACGATAGCGCATACCAATGCCGCCGACCCAGGTACTGAGCGTCAGGTTGAAGGCGTAGCAGATAAACGACACCAGCATCACCTGGCGCTTCGCCAGTTTGTGACCGCAGTAAAAGCGGGCGAGCAGGTCATAGCAGCCGTAAATCAGATAGCTGACGACCACCAGCCCGACCGCACTAAGCAGCGCAACGCGATTGTAGTCGCGGATGACCTTCCAGACCTCTTCCCAGTCCACTTTTTTGGCGTAGACCACCAGCAACACAATCACCGCGATAAAAAACAGCCAGGTGAGGATCTTCTTTGCTAAGCGCCAGCGCGGGTGTGATTTACTCATCAGGGTTTTACCCCCGTGTTTTCAGTTTCTACCCGATCCTGCGTTTCCATTGTCGGTTGTGCGGGGGGATCAACCTGCGTCAGACGTGGTGTGTGTGCCGGAAGCCAGCCAACCAGCGCCGGGAAGTGGCGTAAAAAGTGGAACGCCAGCACGCTTTTGGTCAGGTTCCACCAGGTGCGTTTGGGCAGCATGGTTTCATCCACCTGCTGACAATCTGCGGCAATAATGCCGTTCAGATTATCGCGCAGCGTCTGGTTAAAATGACGATCGTGGATGATGACATTTGCTTCGAGATTCAGTGACAAACTGAGCGGATCGAGATTACTGGACCCTACTGTCGCCCAGTGATCGTCCATCAATGCCACTTTGCCGTGGAGCGGGCGGCGGCGGTACTCAAAAACCTGAACGCCGCCTTTAACCAGATAGTTATACAGCAAGCGCGCACCGACTCTGACAATCGGCATATCCGGTTCGCCCTGAATGATCAGTTTGATCCGCACCCCGCGCCGTGCCGCTTTACGCAAGGCGTGTAAAAATCGATAGCCGGGGAAGAAGTAGGCGTTGGCGATAATCACTTCCCGCCGCGCCTGAGTGAGCATTTTCAGATAATGGCGTTCAATATCATCGCGATGTTCTTCGTTATCGCGCCAGACCAGCAATACCTGCGCTTCTCCCGGCTGGCGGTTCTCTTCCGCTTTGTGATGACGTCGCCACCAGCGTCGTGCCGCGCTCTGTCCAGGCAGGTTTTCCAGCTCAAACTGGAGAATATCTTCGACAATCGGCCCTTCAAGGCGTACCGCGTAATCCTGTTTAGCCTCTGGACCGTAGCTGGACATATGCTCGGCGGAGTAATTCAGCCCGCCAATAAAGGCGATACGCGCGTCGATCACCACAATTTTGCGATGCATCCGGCGAAACACATTGGTGCGCATACCAAAAAGGCGAGGGCGGGGATCGTAGTAGCGGAACACTACGCCAGCTGCCGTCAGTTCATTGACAAACTCATCGCTGAGATCCGGCGAACCGTAGCCATCCAGCAAGACTTCCGCTTTAACCCCGCGTTGCGCTGCTGCCAGTAGTGCCGCATGCAGCTGTTTGCCGACGTTATCCTCAAACCAGATAAACGTTTCAAGAATGATGCGTTCTTGTGCCTCGCCAATCGCCTTAAACACCGCGGGATAATATTGCTCGCCGTTTTCCAGCAACTGGATCTTATTGCCTTCGCGCCAGCTACATTTCATAAATGAATCTCCGCACTTAAAGGGGCATGATCAGAAAGGTGTCGCCATGTCCGCAGCGGCAACGCGGTTGGCGCGCTGGCGCTGGCATTTTTGACGTAGATCCTGTCCAGTCGTAGTAGAGGAAATTGCACCGGAAACGTGCGCGCCGGGCGTCCGTGGGCGCGGGTAAAAATCTCATCCAGTCCGGCCTGCACTTTTAACGGATGATTAGCTTTTTGCCGCCAGTCATTGAAATCACCCGCCACCAATACCGGTTCGCCGTCCGGTAGCTCATTCACCCATTCGGCGAGCATCGCAAGCTGCGCCTGACGGTGCGCCTCACGCAGGCCCAGATGTACGCACATCACATGAATCGCTTTTCCGGTCATCGGCGGCACAATGCGGCAGTAGAGCACGCCGCGCTTTTCCGCACCATCGACCGAAACATCGCGATTCTCATAATGTTCAATGGGATAACGCGACAGTACGGCGTTGCCGTGATGCCCTTCCGGGTATACGGCATTGCGACCGTAGGCAAAATCGCTCCACATAGTGTCGGCGAGAAACTCGTAGTGCGAGGTATCGGGCCAGTTTTCCACATGCAGCGGATGAACTTCGTGCGCGCCCATCACTTCCTGCAGGCAAACAATATCGGCGCTGACGGTACGCACGGCATCGCGAAGTTCCGGCAAAATGAAGCGTCGGTTAAACGCGGTAAAGCCTTTGTGAATGTTGATGGTGAGCACCTTGAACGAAAATTGTTGTGTTTGATCGGGCATAATTTTCCTGTCTTTGCCTCTTATCTCATTGAAATAGTGTAGTCGGCGTCACAAAAAGGTGCGGTCTTACGGAATTTTCCGTAAAGTTCGGTACTCTGAGTAAGTAGAGATAAATTCTTCAGGAGAGAAGCCATGAAGTGGCAACAACGTGTTCGTGTCGCAACGGGTCTAAGTTGCTGGCAGATTATGTTGCATTTACTGGTAGTGGCGCTGCTGGTGGTGGGCTGGATGAGTAAGACTCTGGTTCACGTCGGCGTGGGATTATGCGCACTGTATTGTGTCACGGTAGTGATGATGCTGGTGTTTCAGCGCCACCCCGAGCAACGCTGGCGTGAGGTGGCAGACGTGCTGGAAGAGCTGACCACGACCTGGTATTTTGGCGCAGCGCTGATTGTGCTGTGGCTGTTGTCCCGCGTACTGGAAAACAACTTTTTGCTGGCAATTGCAGGGCTGGCGATCCTTGCTGGCCCGGCGGTAGTGTCTTTGCTGGCGAAAGATAAGAAGTTACATCACCTTACGTCTAAACATCGCGTACGCCGCTGACCCTGTCGTGGCCGTTATCACCAGTAGCGGCCACAAACTATTCCACACAATATCCAGACTCGCATCCTTCAAATAAATCTGCTTGGTAATGTCCGTAAAGTGGCGAATAGGGTTAATCCACGTCAGATTTTGCAGCCACACTGGCATGTTTTCCACCGGCGAAACGTAACCGGAAAGGAGAATGGCGGGCATCATAAAAACAAACACGCCGATAAACGCCTGCTGTTGTGTCGAGCAGAGTGATGAAATCAACAGACCGAATCCCACCAGCGATAAACCGTAAATCACCATCGTAAAGTAGAACAGCGCTAGCGATCCGGCGAAGGGGATTTGATACGCCCAGATACCAATCGCCAGCACAATGGTGGCCTGGAAGGTGGCGACAATTAACGCCGGTACGGCTTTGCCGATGAAGATCTGCCAGGTGGTGAGCGGCGAAACCAGTAGCTGATCGAGCGTACCTTGTTCACGTTCGCGGGCGACGGAAAGTGAAGTGACGATCATTACGCCGATAGTGGTGATCATGGCGATCAGCGACGGCACCACAAACCATTTGTAGTCGAGATTCGGGTTATACCAGTTGCGTACCACCAGCTCGCTGTTGTTGGGTTTCGGTTTTCCTTCCAGCAGCTCCTGCTGATAATTTTTGACGATCTGTTGCAGGTAGTTGGCGGCAATTTGCGCACTGTTGGAGTTACGCCCGTCGAGGATCAACTGCAACGGCGCGGTCTGGAAGGTATCCAGTTTGCGCGAGAAGTCAGCCGGGAAACGCACCAGTAGTAACGCCTTTTGTGTGTCGATGGTCGGGCGGATCTCCTGTGGGCTTTTCAGCAGCAGCACATGTGTAAAGGCGCTGGCGCGGGCAAAACGTTGAGTAAGTTCCACCGAATGCTCGCCGTTATCTTCATCGTAGATGGCGATGGTGGCGTTAGTCACTTCCAGCGTGGCGGCGAACGGGAACAGGATCACCTGAATTAGCACGGGTAAAATCAGAATCGCGCGGGTTTGTGGTTCGCGCAGCAACGACTGCAACTCTTTGCGGATTAACGTCCATAAGCGATGAAACATGCTCTTCTCCCTAATCCAGCCGACGTTTGGTTTTCAGCCACGTCAGGCCGATAAACATCACCGCCGAAGCGATCAAAAACAGCACGTTTACCACCAGCACCACTGGAATATTCCCGGCGAGGAACAGGCTTTGCAGGGTGCTGACGAAATAACGAGCGGGAATAATGTACGTCACCGCGCGGATCACCGCGGGCATACTGTCGATCTGAAAAATAAAGCCGGAAAGCATAATCGACGGCAGAAAAGCGGCGTTCAGGGCGACCTGAGCGGCATTGAACTGGTTGCGGGTAATCGTGGAAATCAGCAGCCCCATTCCCAGGGTACTGAGTAAAAACAGGCTGGAGATAAAAAACAGAATCAGCAGCGAACCGCGATACGGCACGCCGAGAATAAACACTGACACCAGCATACACAGCAACATCGCCAGCATCCCGAGAAAGTAATAAGGGATCAGCTTACACAGCAGCAGTTCCGTGCGGGTAATCTCCGTAGAGAGCAGAGCCTCCATGGTGCCGCGTTCCCATTCTCGCGCCACCACCAGCGAGGTGAGAATCGCGCCGATGACCGTCATGATAATGGTCACCGCACCCGGGATAATAAAGTGCTGGCTTATCGCCGCCGGGTTAAACCAGTAGCGGGTTTGTACATCAATAAGCGGTTCAAAAGTCTGCCCGTTGTCCTCCGCTCGCTGCATTTGCCAGATCTGCCAGATCCCTTCGACATACCCCTGCACAAAGTTAGCGGTATTCGGCTCACTGCCGTCGGTGATCACCTGAATCGGTGCGGTGGCGTTGGCGCGCTCCATCTGTTCGGCGAAATCCACGGGAATAACCACCAGACCGCGAATTTTCCCCGACTGCATTTTGGCGATCAGTTCCTGACGGTTATCGCTGATGGTGGCGTCGATGTAGGGCGAACCGGTCATGGTGTGGGTGAAATCCAGCGCCGCTTCGCTACGCTGTTCCAGCAAAATCCCGACCCGCAGCTTGCTGGAGTCGAGGTTAATGCCGTAACCAAAAATAAACAGCAGTAGCAGTGGGATCACTACCGCAATCAGCCAGCTACTCGGATCGCGAACGATCTGCCGCGTCTCTTTGACGCACAGCGCCCGCACGCGATGCCAGGAAAGGATCGGGTTACTCATTGCTATGCTCCTTATCCCAGTCGTGGATCAACTGAATAAAGGCTTGCTCCATGGTGGGATCGGGTTGCTCATCGTTAGCTGACTGTGCTTTCAAATCGTCCGGCGTACCGCTGGCGATTAATTTCCCACGGTACACCAGGCCGATGCGGTCGCAATATTCCGCTTCATCCATAAAGTGGGTGGTGACCATCACCGTGACGCCTTTCTCTACCATGCTGTTGATGTGCAGCCAAAATTCACGGCGGGTGAGGGGGTCAACGCCGGAAGTCGGTTCGTCGAGAAAGAGAATATCCGGTTCATGCATCAGCGAACAGGCCAGCGCCAGCCGCTGTTTAAAACCTAATGGCAGTTCATCGGTGGCGTGTGAGGCAATACTTTTCAGGCCAAATGCCTCGCTCATACGGGAGATTTTTTCGTTCTGCGCCCGACCGCGTAAGCCATACACACCAGAGAAAAAGCGTAAATTCTGTTCGACCGTCAGGTTGCCGTAGAGCGAAAATTTTTGCGCCATATAGCCGAGATGCTGGCGCGCTTTACCGGAACTCTCTTTCAGATCCATCCCCAGCACCAGCGCCTGGCCGGAAGTCGGCACCAGCAAACCGCACATCATCTTAAAGGTGGTCGATTTACCCGCGCCGTTTGGCCCCAGCAAACCAAAAATCTCCCCACGTTTAACGGCAAAGTTGACGTGATCGGTGGCGGCAAAATCACCAAATTTCTTGGTCAGTTCTTTCGCTTCGATCACCGTCTCGCCGGGTGTGCCTTCTACCGTATGCAATATTGCACCCAGCGGCGATTCTGAGGTTCCGGCACCGCCCAGCAAATCAATAAACGCATCTTCAAAACGCGGCGTAGTTTCGTTGATGTTGATTTCCGGCATCCCGTCGGCATGGCGAATATCGTCTGGTGTGGCCTCTTTTTTGAGGATCAG
This sequence comes from Shigella sp. SIG3, assembly GCF_053555855.1. Lineage (NCBI taxonomy): Bacteria > Pseudomonadati > Pseudomonadota > Gammaproteobacteria > Enterobacterales > Enterobacteriaceae > Shigella > Shigella sp. SIG3. The sequence continues at coordinate 12,853 of NZ_JBQZXE010000071.1, read as the reverse complement.
ACGTACCGATTTCCCCTGAATCATGCCGTCGCTGACCTGCGGCAGTTTCAAGGCGCGTTGCAACAGTTTGCGGTTGCCCTCGTGTGGACTGGTCATCAGAAAGCTGCGTCCGGCCATGGTTTGTGTCAGGGCTTTTGGTTCTCCCTGATACAGCAACTCGCCTTCGTTCATCAGTAACACGTCACGGCACTGCTCGGCTTCGTCGAGATACGAGGTACTCCAGAGGATTAACATCCCTTCGCCCGCCAGCTCATGCACCATCTGCCACAGTTCGCGCCGTGAGATAGGGTCAACGCCGACGCCGGGTTCATCGAGCAGCAACACTTTCGGTTCGCCCACCAGGGTACAGGCCAGGCCGAGTTTTTGTTTCATCCCACCGGAGAGCTTGCCCGCCAGGCGTCCGGTAAACGGCCCAAGAGACGTAAACTCCAGCAGGCGAGCAAAAGTTTGCTTACGTGCCTCGCCGGTGACGCTGCGCAAATCCGCGTACAGATTGAGGTTCTCCATCACCGTGAGATCTTCATACAGACCAAATTTCTGCGGCATATAGCCGAGCACGGCGTGCAGCGCGCCGTCGTTTTTGATCGGATCAAAGCCAATCACCGTGGCACTGCCGCTGTCGGGTTTCAGTAATCCCGCCAACATCCGCATCAGCGTGGTTTTACCTGCACCGTCCGGCCCCACCAACCCCGTCACATAACCGGCGTGAATGGTACAATCGAGCGGCGCGACGGCGGGCTTGTCCATGCCCGGAAAGCGTTTTTCCAGGCCGTTCAGCGTGATAACGGCATCATTCATGTCCTGCCTCGTCACCGAATTGTACCGTCACTGGCATTCCCTGGCGTAACGCATCATCGGCGTCGGTCACCACAATACGCAGGCGATAGACGAGGTCGGTACGCAGATCCGGTGTTTCGACGGTTTTCGGGGTAAATTCAGCAGTCGGCGAAACGAAACCAATCTGCCCGTGATACGGCTTGTCCGGGCGACCATCGGTATAAAGCAGCACTTTGCGCCCCGGCTGGGCCTGGTCAAGATTCCGTTCATCAACATAAGCGCGCACCCACACCGGACGCGTTAGTGAAACGGTAAACACCGTGCCACCTTCATTGAGAACCGTGCCTGGCTCTACCGCGCGCGTTAACAGCGTGCCATCAGACGGTGCTATCAACGTTGAGTCCTGTAAATTCAGCTCCGCCTGCGCCAGTTGCGCCTGCGCCTGTTCGAGGCTGGCTTTCGCCTGAGCGATATCCTGTTCACGGTTACCGGAACGGTACTGACGCAATTTATCCTGTGCTGATTTCAGCGTTGCCTGTGCCTGGTCGCGCGAGGAGCGGGCATTTTCCAGGTCATTTGCCGAAATGGTGCGGCTTTTCCACAGTCCTTGCTGGCGGTTATAGAAGTTCTGCGCATAGTCATAGGCGGCTTGCGCCTGTTTCACCGCTGCGGCGGCCTGAGCGATTTCTTCATCGCGATACCCGGCAAGCATCAGATCATACTGCGCCTGTGCCACCGAGACGCCCGCTTTCGCCTGCATCAGGGCAATCTCATACGGCTTGTGATCCAGTTCGCCCAGCACCTGGCCCGCTTTGATAGCATCACCTTCGTCCACCGCCAGCGATTCAACGCGCCCCCCAACACGGAAACTAAGATTCACCGTACGAATATCCACGTTGCCATACAGCGTCAGGCCGTTATCTTGGCGGCTTTGATACCACCAGTAGCCTCCGGCAACCACGGCGGCAAGTACCACTACCGCCAGTCCGATCACGACAGGTTTTTTCATCACTACAAACTCCTTTGCGATAATCCTTGCAAAATCAGGTCGATATGACAGGTCACCGTCTGGTTGATCAGTTCGGTCTTTTCTTCATCGAACGCGGTCCAGCCGGTACGTAACAGAATTGTTTCTTTGCCAAGACGGAACGCCAGAATCTCACCAATCAACGCATGGGAATGAAGGATCATGCGGGTGTCATTAGCGTCGCAGCCGGTCCAGGCGGCAATCAGGCGTGTCAGGTGGCTGTGTAGCGGACTAATCACCTGTTCGTGCACCAGGTGGTAGGCTGCCGTGGGAGAGAGCTGCTCACGGGAGATAAACTTGCTGAGGTTGACGGTGTCATCCTGGGTGAGCAGCTTAATCATGTTCCTGCAGGCGCGAAGGATCAGTTCACGGATGGCAGCCCGATCAGGCTGTGGTTGGGCGAACAAGCGTTCGGCTTCCTCGGCATGCGGACGGAACTGCTCGCCAATAAAATCGGCAATCCACTGGGCGCAGGCGAGGTACAAATCTTCTTTCGAACCGAAGTAGTAGGTGATGGCAGCGATATTCTGCCCGGCCTGGGCGGCTATCTCGCGGGTGGTGGCGTTCATTCCATATTCACCAAACTGCGCCAGTGCGGCAGCAATCAGCTGTTTTTTCGCCTGTTCACCCTTGATTGTCATGGCAGGATTATTCATCGCACAGTCCATTCTTAATCAAATGATTGATTAAGATTATGACTCCATATGGGAGTTGTCCAGTATGGCTAAGAATTTTAGCTACGCCAGTCACAGGGATAATTTATGCGCTGCGTCACAAAAACTGCTACACTCCGCTCCCTCATGACATTGTGGTTTTTGTCATTTTCCTTTTCAGTATCTCCCTGAAAACTACACCGGTAACGGTCGGGGCGGTTCGGAGTAGTTATGTCTTTCGATTCTTTGGGTTTAAGCCCTGATATCCTGCGCGCCGTTGCCGAGCAGGGTTACCGTGAACCCACCCCTATTCAGCAGCAGGCGATCCCTGCGGTGCTGGAAGGCCGCGACCTGATGGCTAGCGCCCAGACCGGCACCGGCAAAACAGCGGGCTTTACGCTGCCGCTGTTGCAACACCTGATCACTCGCCAGCCGCACGCCAAAGGGCGTCGTCCGGTACGTGCGCTCATTCTTACCCCGACCCGTGAACTGGCGGCACAGATTGGCGAAAACGTCCGTGATTACAGCAAATACCTGAACATTCGTTCGCTGGTGGTGTTTGGCGGTGTCAGCATTAACCCACAAATGATGAAGTTGCGCGGCGGCGTTGATGTGCTGGTGGCAACGCCGGGACGTTTGCTGGACCTGGAACATCAAAATGCAGTGAAGCTGGATCAGGTTGAAATCCTCGTCCTCGATGAAGCTGACCGCATGCTCGACATGGGCTTTATCCACGATATCCGTCGCGTGTTAACAAAACTGCCAGCGAAACGCCAGAACCTGCTGTTCTCTGCGACCTTCTCTGACGATATTAAAGCCCTGGCGGAAAAACTGTTGCACAACCCGCTGGAAATCGAAGTGGCACGCCGCAATACCGCGTCTGATCAGGTGACCCAGCACGTTCACTTTGTCGATAAGAAACGCAAACGCGAATTGCTGTCGCACATGATTGGTAAAGGGAACTGGCAGCAGGTGCTGGTGTTTACCCGTACCAAACACGGCGCTAACCATCTGGCTGAGCAGCTCAATAAAGATGGCATCCGTAGTGTGGCGATCCACGGGAATAAATCGCAAGGTGCGCGTACCCGTGCGCTGGCTGATTTTAAATCGGGTGACATTCGCGTACTGGTGGCGACCGATATCGCTGCGCGCGGTCTGGATATCGAAGAGTTGCCGCACGTCGTCAACTATGAACTGCCAAACGTACCGGAAGATTATGTCCACCGTATCGGGCGTACCGGTCGTGCGGCTGCTACCGGTGAAGCGTTGTCGCTGGTGTGTGTTGATGAACACAAACTGCTGCGTGATATCGAAAAACTGCTGAAAAAAGAGATCCCGCGCATTGCGATTCCGGGCTATGAGCCGGATCCGTCAATCAAAGCCGAACCGATCCAGAACGGTCGCCAGCAACGTGGCGGCATCAGGCTGATGAACAAACGCAAAACTGCCTGATGCGCTACGCTTATCAGGCCTACGTGGACTCTGCAATATATTGAATTTGCATGCTTTTGTAGGCCGGATAAGGCGTTTACGCCGCATCCGGCATTTCACAACAAGCACTTGTCAGCAATTTGAGAACACGGGAAAAAATTTATCTGTTTTACCGCCCATAAGCCACCGAGACGTTACTTCTCTATAGCCAATTGTTCGCGCAACTCCATTAAAAGGTAGCCCAGTCGATTCTTGCCCTTACCATTACCACCGTCTCCCCAGTAAGCATCGTTTTCCGTATGCTCAACCAGTTTTGCGGGCGCGGTTGCCAGCAAGAGCACACGCAGTTCTGCATGCTGTTCGAATTTAGCGCGAAGTGCTTTACGCATCACCTGTTCTTTAACCGACTCCCAGTTTTTACGAAGTGGCTTGGAACGATTACGCCCCATGCGAGCGGCGACCATGGGGGAAGAAACCCGACGGATCTCTTCGCGGTATTTTTCATCAAGGAATTTTTGTGCCTGAAAATAGTGTTCGGAGGTGGGCCAGGTATTCCCGTCAACCTTGATGGGCCTGGCGGCAAAGTTAGAAAAATCACCGTAGTCATCGCTGGTGCTGTAGAAATTTATGATGGTGTCTTGCATGACGTGTTGGATCCTTTGTGCTCGAACGGGCATTAAACCGCATTATGTTGGTGGTTATTGCGAGCCGCTTTCCAGAAACAGAAAAACCATTACCCCTGAAAACCGAAAAATGCCACAATATTGGCTGTTTATACAGTATTTCAGGTTTTCTCATGGCATTAACCGCCGCGCTTAAAGCGCAAATTGCCGCCTGGTATAAGGCGCTTCAGGAACAGATCCCCGACTTTATTCCCCGTGCGCCGCAGCGGCAGATGATTGCGGACGTCGCCAAAACGCTGGCCGGAGAAGAAGGGCGGCATCTGGCGATTGAAGCCCCCACCGGCGTTGGGAAAACGCTCTCCTATTTGATCCCCGGCATCGCCATTGCCCGCGAAGAGCAAAAAACGCTGGTGGTGAGTACCGCCAACGTGGCGTTGCAGGATCAGATTTACAGCAAAGATTTACCGCTGCTGAAAAAGATCATTCCCGATCTTAAATTCACTGCCGCTTTCGGGCGTGGGCGCTACGTTTGTCCGCGTAATCTGACGGCGCTCGCCAGCACTGAACCCACGCAACAGGATCTGCTGGCGTTTCTTGACGACGAACTGACGCCAAATAATCAGGAAGAGCAAAAACGTTGTGCGAAGCTGAAGGGCGATCTCGACACTTATAAATGGGATGGTCTGCGCGATCATACGGATATCGCTATAGATGATGATCTCTGGCGTCGTTTGAGTACCGACAAAGCCAGCTGCCTCAACCGTAACTGTTACTACTATCGTGAATGCCCGTTTTTTGTTACTCGTCGGGAGATTCAGGAAGCGGAAGTGGTGGTGGCAAACCATGCGCTGGTGATGGCGGCGATGGAAAGCGAAGCCGTACTGCCTGACCCGAAAAATCTGCTGCTGGTGCTGGACGAAGGTCATCACCTGCCAGATGTGGCCCGGGATGCGCTGGAGATGAGCGCTGAAATCACCGCGCCCTGGTATCGACTACAGCTGGACTTGTTCACGAAACTGGTCGCTACCTGCATGGAGCAGTTTCGCCCGAAGACCATCCCACCGCTGGCGATCCCTGAACGTTTGAATGCGCATTGTGAAGAGTTGTATGAGCTTATCGCCTCGTTAAACAACATTCTCAATCTCTACATGCCTGCCGGGCAGGAGGCAGAGCACCGTTTTGCGATGGGCGAACTGCCTGATGAATTGCTGGAGATCTGCCAGCGGCTGGCAAAACTCACCGAGATGCTGCGTGGTCTGGCGGAGTTATTTCTTAACGATTTAAGTGAGAAAACCGGCAGCCACGATATTGTGCGTCTGCATCGGTTGATTTTACAGATGAACCGCGCGCTGGGGATGTTTGAGGTGCAAAGCAAACTCTGGCGGCTGGCGTCTCTGGCGCAATCTTCCGGTGCGCCGGTGACCAAATGGGCGACGCGGGAAGAGCGCGAAGGGCAGCTACACCTCTGGTTTCACTGCGTGGGAATACGTGTCAGCGATCAGCTGGAAAGGCTGCTGTGGCGCAGTATTCCGCACATTATTGTCACCTCCGCAACCTTGCGTTCGCTGAATAGTTTTTCGCGTTTGCAGGAGATGAGTGGTCTGAAAGAGAAAGCGGGCGACCGTTTTGTGGCGCTGGATTCCCCCTTTAACCACTGCGAACAGGGCAAAATTGTTATTCCCCGGATGCGCTTTGAGCCTTCCATCGACAACGAAGAGCAACACATTGCCGAAATGGCGGCCTTTTTCCGTGAACAGGTGGAGAGCAAAAAACATCTCGGTATGTTGGTACTGTTTGCCAGCGGACGGGCGATGCAGCGCTTTCTCGACTATGTGACGGATTTACGCCTGATGTTGCTGGTGCAGGGCGATCAGCCGCGTTATCGCTTAGTTGAACTGCACCGCAAACGCGTTGCCAACGGTGAGCGTAGCGTGCTGGTGGGCTTACAGTCATTTGCCGAAGGGCTTGATTTGAAAGGTGATCTGCTCAGCCAGGTGCATATCCACAAAATCGCTTTTCCGCCCATCGACAGCCCGGTGGTGATCACCGAAGGGGAATGGCTGAAAAGCCTCAACCGCTATCCGTTTGAGGTGCAAAGCCTGCCGAGCGCCTCGTTTAACCTGATTCAGCAGGTTGGGCGACTGATTCGAAGCCACGGTTGCTGGGGCGAAGTGGTTATCTACGACAAACGCTTGCTGACAAAAAATTATGGCAAGCGACTACTGGATGCATTACCGGTATTTCCGATAGAGCAACCGGAAGTCCCTGAAGGTATAGTTAAAAAGAAAGAAAAAACGAAATCCCCACGCCGTCGGCGGCGTTAATGATGTGAGTCAGGTAAGGAGTCGTAAATGGACTATCGCAAAATAATTAAAGAGATCGGGCGCGGGAAAAACCACGCGCGCGATTTAGACCGGGATACTGCGCGCGGTCTGTATGCTCATATGCTCAATGGTGAAGTCCCTGACCTTGAGTTGGGCGGCGTATTGATTGCGCTGCGTATCAAAGGGGAAGGGGAAGCAGAGATGCTCGGCTTTTACGAAGCCATGCAAAATCACACCATCAAGCTGACGCCGCCTGCAGGCAAGCCGATGCCGATTGTCATCCCCAGTTACAACGGCGCGCGTAAACAGGCTAACCTGACGCCATTATTGGCGATTCTGCTGCATAAACTCGGTTTTCCTGTGGTGGTTCACGGAGTTAGCGAAGATCCAACTCGCGTGCTGACAGAAACCATTTTCGAACTGATGGGTATTACACCAACGTTGCACGGCGGGCAGGCGCAGGCGAAGCTCGACGAACATCAACCGGTGTTTATGCCTGTCGGCGCGTTTTGCCCGCCGCTGGAAAAACAACTGGCGATGCGCTGGCGGATGGGCGTGCGTAACAGTGCACATACCCTGGCGAAACTGGCGACGCCATTTGCCGAAGGTGAGGCACTGTGTCTTTCCAGCGTTTCGCATCCGGAATACATTGGACGCGTCGCGAAGTTCTTTAGCGATATCGGCGGGTGGGCGTTACTAATGCATGGTACTGAAGGCGAAGTGTATGCTAATCCGCAGCGCTGCCCGCAGATCAATCTCATTGACCGTGAAGGGATGCGGGTGCTGTATGAAAAACAGGACCCTGCTGGTAGCGAGTTACTGCCACAAGCAAAAGATCCGGAAACCACGGCGCAGTGGACTGAGCGTTGCCTGGCTGGCAGCGAAGCGATTCCCGAATCGCTGAAAATCCAGATGGCTTGCTGCCTGGTGGCTACGGGTGAAGCGGCAACTATCAGCGATGGCCTGGCGCGCGTTAATCAGGCATTTTAATTTTTATCTCAGCCGGATGAGCCACGTCATCCGGCTTTTACCCCACCGCAATATGAAATTCCTGCATCTTTATTGACCTTCCCGCGCCCGGCGTGCAGCATAAAAAAACAACAAACACATAACATAAACAGGAGTTAACCATGGAAAGTGGTCATCGCTTTGATGCTCAGACGCTGCACAGTTTTATTCAGGCTGTATTTCGTCAGATGGGTAGCGAGGAACAAGAAGCGAAATTAGTTGCCGATCATTTAATCGCGGCAAACCTGGCAGGGCATGATTCTCATGGTATTGGCATGATCCCAAGCTATGTGCGTTCCTGGAGTCAGGGGCATCTGCAAATTAACCATCATGCCAAAATCGTTAAAGAGGCGGGGGCGGCAGTCACGCTCGATGGCGATCGCGCATTCGGTCAGGTCGCGGCACACGAAGCGATGGCGCTGGGGATTGAGAAAGCGCATCAGCACGGTATTGCTGCCGTGGCGCTACATAACTCGCATCATATCGGCCGTATCGGTTACTGGGCGGAGCAGTGTTCAGCGGCGGGGTTTGTCTCTATCCACTTTGTTAGCGTGGTCGGTATTCCAATGGTCGCGCCGTTCCACGGTCGCGACAGCCGCTTTGGCACCAATCCCTTCTGTGTGGTTTTCCCTCGTAAAGATAATTTCCCGCTGTTGCTTGATTACGCCACCAGCGCCATTGCATTTGGCAAAACCCGCGTCGCCTGGCATAAAGGCGTCCCCGTGCCGCCAGGTTGCCTGATTGACGTTAACGGCGTGCCGACGACCAATCCGGCGGTAATGCAGGAGTCGCCGTTGGGGTCGCTGTTGACCTTTGCCGAACATAAAGGCTACGCCCTTGCAGCGATGTGTGAAATTCTTGGCGGGGCGCTTTCTGGCGGTAAAACGACGCATAAGGAAACGTTGCAAACCAGCCCCGATGCCATTCTTAACTGCATGACCACTATCATCATCAACCCGGAACTGTTCGGCGCGCCGGATTGTAACGCGCAGACCGAAGCCTTTGCCGAGTGGGTGAAAGCCTCGCCGCATGATGACGATAAGCCGATTTTGCTACCGGGCGAGTGGGAAGTGAACACGCGTCGCGAACGGCAGGAGCAGGGGATTCCATTGGATGCGGGAAGCTGGCAGGCCATTTGTGATGCGGCGCGGCAGATTGGTATGTCGGAAGAGACGTTGCAGGCTTTCTGTCAGCAGTTAGCCAGCTAAAAAAAAGCCCGTCCAGTGGCGGACGGGCAAACAAGGGTAACATAGGATCAATGAGGGTTAGAGCATATGCGTCTGTCGGCAAACAGACAGGGAAATACTTGTGCTGGACGTAGCGTAAACGCCTGATCCGTCCAACGGTTCGGATTTTGTAGGCCTGATAAGACGCGGTAGCGTCGCATCAGGCATCTGTTGCCGGATGCGGCATAAACGCCTTATCCGTCCTACGAATTACTTATAAATTACCGCAGTACCGCTTAATTTATTGTTGTTGGTGGCGGAAGTGATGCTGTATCCACTGGCACCGGCTGCCGCCGCTTTCTCAGCCAGTTTCGCTTCCAGGGCATCGAGGGTGGATGCGCCATCGGCAGAAACCACGCCGATTTTATTCATGTTCTGTGCCTGGGATGCCGTTACCGGTTCCGCCGCGAACACGCCAAATGACAGAGTTGAAAGAGCCATAGCAGCAACAACAGTATTGATAGTTTTCATAATTAATCTCTCGCAGGTGATTTTTGTATAAGTGACGTTGTTTCGTCGATGTGATGAGTATCACGTTTTTTTACGAGAGATAAAATCGAAGAGAATTGACCGCCTTGTTCAAATAAATTGATTGATATCTAACATACTGATAAACCATTTATTTGTTGTACTTATGGACTTGTTTTATGCCGCGTGGCAGTCACAGCAGCGTTAAAGGCACGGAATGCCACGCAAAATACAAATTATACTCGCTATGCATCTCGCCAGTTGTAGTTAACGTAACTGGCTGTCTTTCGAACCTCTGCGATTATATCCTGTATACGCTGGTTTTTGTAAATCTTTCTCCTGCTGACAATGAATACATAAGCGCACGCCAGGAATGGCTTCCCGACGGGCTTGCGGGATGGGGGCACCGCACTCTTCACATTCATACAGGCTTTCGCCACGCGGAATTTCACCCCGAGCGCGGGCAATCGCATCTTCAATTGTACTGTTGATCTGTTCGTTGACGGCGTCATCGTTAGCCCAAGCGGATGCCATATCGTCCTCCCCATATCAATGCTTGTACAGTTAAGTGTAGCTAATATAGGGACGAACCTGGGCAGTTCAAGCGTCAGATCTCCGACCATTCCCGCAGCAGATTATGATAAAGATTGAGCAGCGACAGGATCTCTTCATTTTCACCATAGCGGCTTTTCAGCGACTGAATATTTTTGTCCAGTTCAAACAGCATGGCGCGCTTTTTATCATCGCGGATCATCGACTGGATCCACATAAATGATGCCACTCGTACGCCGCGGGTTACGGGTGTCACGCAATGCAGGCTGCTGGAGGGATACAACACCAGATCACCTGCCGGGAGTTTTACCCGATGTTGTCCAAAGGTGTCATTAACGACCAGTTCGCCGCCGTCGTAGCTTTGTGGATCGCTTAAAAACAGCGTGGCAGAAAGGTCAGTGCGCATCCAGCCGTTTTGTGGATGGCTGCGTACTGCGCCATCCACATGGAAACCATAGGTTTCATTGTTCTGATAGCGATTAAACAGCGGCGTGGAAAGGGTACGCGGCAAGGCAGCGGCAAAGAACAATGCATGTTGGTTAACCGCGTTCAGCACCTCATTTTGCAGTGCGGCGTATAACGCGCTGCGGGTGTCTACTTGCTGATTGTTCTTAACTTGTGCACCTTGTGCTCCGGTGGTGACGCGTCCATCCACCCATTCGGCTTGTTCCAGTTGTTCGCGAAAATGGGCGACGTCCTGTGGCGATAACACGCCGGGAATGTGGTACATCATACAAGTTCTCCAAAAAGTGGGGCCTGCGCCCCACATCTGAATCAGAAATGCATATTGGCTGTGAGCAAGAAGGTTCTTGGCTCGCCCGGGTGATAACGGTAGCCGCTCTTGTTGATTGAGGCGACGTAATCGGTATCAAACAGGTTGTAAACGTTTAGCTGGAAGTCGAGATTGCGATTAACCCGATACCCCAGTTTGGCATCTGCGACCCAGTAACCTTCTGTAAATGCTGGCGTTCCCACCGCGCCGTCTGAACCTTTATGTATACTGCCGATATAGCGTGCGCCCGCGCCAACAGAGATATCATCGGTTGCCTGATATTGGCTCCATAAGGTGAAGGCGTGCTCCGGGGTATACGGCAGCGATGAGGAACCATCCTGGGCAACATCTTTGCCGTTTTTGATGGTTGCTTTTTTCTGGGTATAGCCGCCAATCACCTGCCACGCGGGAGTGATATTCCCTGCCACGGATATCTCATAGCCTTCGACGCGTTTCTTACCGTATTGCGAGTAAGTCCCGTCATCATTTTGCTCAACTTCATTTTCGATATCAGTACGGAACAGCGCGGCGGTGAGCAACAGGCGTTTATCCAGAACCTGCCATTTGGTGCCAATCTCGCTGGTGTTGGCTTTTTGCGGTTTAAAATCGGTGCGGTTGGCACTGTTACCACTGCCAGACTGCGCAAGGGCGAAGTTGTTGCCGCCCGGAGGCTGCTGGGAAACGGCATAGTTAATATAGACATTGCCGTTTTCCGTCAGGTGATACAGCGCCCCGGCTTTCCAGTTCACCAGATTGCCCGACTTGGCGGTGTCGACGGTGGTGACTGGAGAACCTTTTGCCACACCAGCTGGGCAGGTGATGGCACCGCGTCCGCTGCCGCCGCAGGCGGTGGCACTGTCATATTCAGTATGATAATTATCCAGACGGATCCCGCCGTTCAGCTCAAAATCACGGGTGATTTGCAGCGTATCGAAGGCGTAAATTGCGAAGGTATCCGTCTGACCATTGGCGTTTGCGCCGTTGCGCGTCAGGCCGCCGGGATGAATTCTGCTGTCAGGATGATAAATATTTACCGCCGGTAACGTCACCGGATTAACGCCATAGTTAGTCTGCGTCTCACGGGTAAATTCCACGCCGGTACTGACATCATGACCGATAGAACCGGTATAGAACGTCGAGGTCAGGTTGGTCTGGTTGGTGAGAATTTTATTACTCACATCTTTGGTATTCGCCGTGCGTGACTAGGTCCAGCTATTCACATCGCTGGTGGGCTGAGTAATATTCGACGCCCCGCCCATAATCGCCGTCATCAGGTAATCCTGCTTTACGCGCGACCAACGGGTAGTATTGCGAATGGTGGTGTTATCGTTGATGTCGTGCTCAAAACGCATGGTGGCGGTGTCGGTGGTCGAATCGTCGTAATCGGAATCCGTGCCGTAAAAGTTATGAGTATCAACTTTTCCGGAATGATTCAGGGCCGCCGCTCCCGCAGATGGGGCAGAATAGCCCGGCAAACCGATGGTCGGAATGCCGCCGTCTGGCGTGTTGTGCTGAGTGACATGCAGATAATTAAGATACAAACGATTCGCTGTACCAAGGCCAAAAGAGACAGAAGGGGCGACGCCGTAACGCTCATTTTTGACTTTGTCGCGTCCGGCATCGTGGGTTTTTTCGCCCATCACATTCAGGCGCACCGCGGTAGTATCACCAATGACCTGATTGACGTCCAGCGTGCCGCGGCGGAACCAGGCGCTGCCAATACTGGCGGAGGCGTCAATGCCGGAATCATTGCGCGGCTGCTTGCTGATCATATTGATCGAGCCTGTCGGTGCGCTGCGCCCGTAGTCGGTGCCGGACGGCCCTTTAATCACTTCGACCTGCTCGGTATTGAAGGTGTCGCGCGAGACGCTGCCGATATCGCGAATACCATCAATATAAATACTGTTAGAGGTATCGGCACCACGCATATAAATGGCGTCGCCAGTGGTGGAGTTACCGTTCTCACCCGCAAAAAACGCACCCACGCCGGGG
>NZ_JBQZXE010000070.1:0-19924 GCF_053555855.1 Shigella sp. SIG3 | reverse complement strand
CGGGAATAACTTGCGAACCGCAAAGCCAGTTCCCGTTATTATCCATGTACGCCTGACCATCGGTGCCATTGGCTGTCCTTGAGTTATTAATCATGTAGATGCCAAATTGCCTATTCCCCAGCCCACCAATTACGAATTTACGGTCGGTATGGTCCTGGCGAAGCAATGCCTGCGCACCATCGTTGGATACCGCATTACGGCCCATAATAACGTTCTGGTCACGCATATGAATCCACATGCCTGTACTGCTGTTAATTAAAAAACGGTTTGTAAATATATCTCCTGTAACAACCAGACCATGCCCCATGCTTATCCGGCCAGTTCTGAGATTAAGCGTAAAGGGGCGTAGTGGCCCTATATTACCATTTTCCCCTTCATTCTCTCGTGTAGGGATGATATGCAGGCATTCTTCAGAACGACGAAAAATGGCACCAAAAGATGAATTAAATATTCTCAGTGCATTGACCGTCGATATTTTTACTTCACTGCTGAAAAGGGCTTTAACAAGAACATACAGAGCATCCCATTTAAGATTCATCAGGTCTTTAACCCGGCCGCCAGTGAGGTGGTGTCTCCATTTGAAATACTCATTGCCGTTGTCGCCTGTTTCAAACCACATGTATGAATCAGTATCGCTGTCGGCATCATTTTTAAATCCAATCTTTGCCCAGTCAGTATTCCGAATCCAGGCAAGGATTGAGTCGTTTTCAAAAGTAAGTCCACCGGACAACGTATCGCCATTTTTTTGCACGGCGTTACCAGCCTTGTTTACCGTTTCCTGTAAACCGAGGGGCCGTTTCTGGCCTGCATGGCATGATTTCCGCTTTTAAACGGGGAATTCAGCGTGCTGATTGGCTATGTAAGGGTATCAACAAATGACCAGAATACAGACCTGCAACGAAACGCTCTTGTTTGTGCAGGATGTGAATAAATATTTGAAGATAAATTAAGCGGAACAAGGACAGACCGACCGGGATTAAAACGTGCTTTAAAGCGCCTTCAAAAAGGAACGCATATAGAAAACGACGATCGAATCAATTAAATCGATCTGTATTACCGATCGATTATGTCCCGATAACCACACCCGACTGATGAGATTTTTTAAGATAACGGCGAATTGATGCAAGGAGGTGAAATGAAATCAATTCGCTGTAAGAACTGCAACAAACTGTTATTTAAAGCGGATTCCTTTGATCACATTGAAATCAGGTGTCCGCGTTGCAAACGTCACATCATAATGCTGAATGCCTGCGAGCATCCCACGGAGAAACATTGTGGGAAAAGAGAAGAAATCACGCATTCTGACGAAACCGTGCGTTATTGAGTATGAAGGCCAGATTGTTGGCTATGGTTCAAAGGAGCTGCGCGTTGAAACCATATCCTGCTGGCTGGCCCGCACAATCATTCAGACAAAGCACTATTCCCGCCGTTTTGTGAATAACTCTTACCTTCACCTGGGAGTATTCAGCGGGCGTGATCTGGTTGGCGTTCTCCAGTGGGGATATGCCCTTAACCCCAACTCAGGTCGTCGTGTCGTGCTTGAAACGGATAACCGGGGCTATATGGAGTTGAATCGCATGTGGCTACACGACGACATGCCCCGCAACTCTGAATCACGGGCCATCAGCTACGCGCTGAAAGTTATCAGATTACTGTATCCGTCAGTGGAGTGGGTTCAGTCCTTTGCTGACGAACGCTGCGGACTCGCAGGCGTTGTGTATCAGGCGTCGAATTTTGATTTTATTGGCAGCCATGAAAGCACGTTCTACGAGCTGGATGGTGAGTGGTATCACGAGATAACGATGAACGCGATTAAGCGCGGAGGGCAACGAGGCGAGTATTTGCGAGCTAATAAGGAGCGTGCCGTGGTGCACAAATTTAATCAGTATCGCTACATCAGATTCCTGAACAAGCGAGCAAGGAAGCGGCTAAATACCAAACTATTCAAGGTTCAGCCATACCCTAAGTGATCCCCATGTAATGAATAAAAAGCGGTAATTAATACTGCTGTTTCATTTGAAGCGCGAAAGCTAAAGTTTTCGCATTTATCGTGAAACGCTTTCGCGTTTTTCGTGCGCCGCTTCACCCAGCCGTTCATAGGCAATTGGCTTAATGAGATAATCAAATACACCACAACGTACGGCTTCAGACACCGTTTCCATATCACTGGCTGCAGTGGTAAACACCACGTCGCCGGGATAATGCGCCTGCACCAGTTCATGCAGTAAATTAATCCCTCTACCGTCAGGAAGATAGTTATCGAGCAAGATTAGCCCCGGCTTAAAACGCTCGATCATCATTCGGGCCTGCGCCAGGTTTCCCGCCAGTAATATCTGACTGAATCCGGGAATGTGACGAATATATTCCGCATGCATCTCTGCCAGCGGCGTTTCGTCCTCAACGATCAATAGGGTTAATGGAGCTGTCATTAGGTTTCACTTTCGGAATATAGATTGAAAATAAGGTACCGCAGGGATCATTATCTTCGAGAGTGATAACACCACCGCAGCGCGTTACGTAGCTGGCAATCAAGTACAACCCAATGCCATGTTCACCGGGCTCGTCAGCACGCGTACTGACCCCTGCTCAAATATTTTGTCTCGTAGAGACTCTGGAACGCCGCAGCCCTGATCGGCGACTTCAATCACCACATCATCGCCTTCATCGCTGAGGAATAATTCAACGCTCTTGTTTCCTTCATCGCTACGCAGGCTGGCTTCGAAGGCGTTATCAAGTAAATTGCCAACAATGGCGGCAAACTCGGTGCTATCCAGTCCTGGCGGCAGTTGCGAAAGCTGGCTACCGGGGACGATGATCATTTTTAGCCCCAGTTCGCGGGCGCGCTGCACTTTACCAAAAAGCAGCCCCGCCACCTGGCGATCGGCAAACGCCTCGCGCAGGCTGTCAATAAGCTGTTGCTGGGCCTGAGACTCCCCCTGCACCATCGCCAGCACGCGATCATACTCTTTCATCTGCAACAGACCATTGAGAGTCGACATCCAATTGAGATGCTCGTGTCGCAATGTACGAAGGCTCTCAACGTATTGTTTTATTTGCGTCAGTTGCGCATTGAGGGTGGAAATTTCGTCTTTACTGCGAAAGCTGATAATGGCTCCCAGCAAATCATCACCTGAACGAATAGCTTCCCGATTGGCAATAACGCTCAGACCGTTAAAGTTAGCCACCACATCCTGACGTTTTTCATCAATCTGTTCGGTAAAGAAATCGGCAGACCTGACCACTTCAGCAATGGGTTTACCCAACCATTGCCGTCCAGGGGAACTCAGCCCCAGCATCTTTCTTGCGTTACGATTGATGGCGGTAATGTAACCGTGCGGATCCACCGCAATCAGCCCTTCATAAACCGAACTAAACAGCGCCTCTTGCTGACGGACCACCCGTGCGATTTGCTTTGGCTCCATGCCCATCATCTGCCGACGGATATGCGCGGCCAGGAACCACGACAGCAACATCAGAATCCCTAACAGCACGACAAACACACCTGCCATCGGTAATAAAAACTCAGCCCGCCAGCTATCGATTTTACTCACCAGGTAGCCAATCGACACCACGCCGATGACTTTTCCATCGTCATCAAAGATTGGCGTTTTGGCGCGCATCGCCATACCCATTGACCCTTTCCCGGTAATGAAGTAGCTCTCCCCTTTCTCCAGCGCGCCCTGTTTGGTGAACTGCATAGGATAACCAATTTTCTCCGGATTAGGATGGTAAAGGCGGATCGAGTGCCGGTCGCCAATCACCACATAATCAAAATCGGTATCTCTTTGTAATTTGTTAGCGATGGTCGCCAGCCGTTTGTAGTCACGCGTTTTCACCGCAGAGATGACACTGTCATTGGAGGCAATAATTTTCGCCTGATTCATTGCCATGTCGCGTACATGAAGCGTTAAATAGTCCTCAAAACTGGCCGTAAAATATTGCGCCAGGGCTGCAATGACAAATATTGAGAACACCAGAATCAGCAAAAAGATACGCAGCGGAAATGTCAGTCTTTGGAAAAATGCAAACTGTTTATTCTCGTTAAGCTGCAACATTGTTTTCCTTGCGGGTTGTCCCGAGCCTCTTTGACGGATGTAATTAAAATGTTGAATCAAAATACATAGATATTAATTATGATCGTGGCAAATTTTATTCATTAAATCAATTAAATCACTTAAACCTGCGAGTCATTTCGTAATTACATTAATTAAAAAACTTAAAACCATTAAACAAATAAAAAAACCACTAACTCTATGTGAAATAAATCAAAATTTCACGCCGAAATACTCCTTAGGATGTATAGCGAAAGGAGAAAAAGATATACCTCGATCACCCCCCTTTCTCCCAAGTGAAAATAAAAGGTTATCAGTTTGCAACATTGAACAACATTCGTTGCAAATCGATAACAACATGCACCTTCAGGATACTATTTATTATGTTCGTCAATGATATTTTCACCCGCGTAAAACGTTCAGAAAATAAAAAAATGGCGGAAATCGCCCAATTCCTGCATGAAAATGATTTGAGCGTTGACACCACAGTCGAAGTATTTATTACCGTAACCCGCGATGAAAAGCTTATCGCGTGCGGTGGAATTGCCGGAAATATTATTAAATGCGTTGCTATCAGTGAATCCGTTCGCGGTGAAGGACTGGCGCTGACATTAGCCACTGAACTGATAAACCTCGCCTATGAGCGGCACAGCACGCATCTGTTTATTTATACCAAAACCGAATACGAGGCGCTGTTCCGCCAGTGCGGTTTTTCCACGCTGACCTGCGTACCCGGCGTGATGGTGCTGATGGAAAACAGCGCCACGCGACTGAAACGCTATGCCGAATCGCTGAAAAAATTGCGTCATCCAGGGAACAAGATTGGCTGCATTGTGATGAACGCCAATCCCTTTACGAATGGTCACCGTTATCTGATTCAACAAGCTGCGGCACAGTGCGACTGGTTTCATCTGTTTTTAGTCAAAGAAGATTCTTCACGCTTCCCCTATGAAGACCGGCTGGATCTGGTGTTAAAAGGCACCGCCGATATTCCACGCCTGACTGTGCATCGCGGCTCAGAATACATCATCTCCCGCGCTACGTTCCCTTGCTACTTCATTAAAGAACAGAGCGTCATTAACCATTGTTACACCGAAATTGATCTGAAGATTTTCCGTCAGTACCTCGCTCCCGCGCTTGGTGTAACTCACCGCTTTGTCGGTACTGAACCCTTTTGTCGCGTTACCGCCCAGTACAACCAGGATATGCGCTACTGGCTGGAAACGCCGACTATCTCCGCAGCGCCCATCGAACTGGTTGAAATTGAGCGGCTGCGTTACCAGGAGATGCCGATATCCGCTTCCCGGGTACGTCAACTGCTGGCGAAAAACGATCTCACGGCTATCGCGCCGCTG
Source organism: Shigella sp. SIG3 (assembly GCF_053555855.1). Taxonomy (NCBI): domain Bacteria; kingdom Pseudomonadati; phylum Pseudomonadota; class Gammaproteobacteria; order Enterobacterales; family Enterobacteriaceae; genus Shigella; species Shigella sp. SIG3. The sequence goes on along the minus strand of NZ_JBQZXE010000070.1, from coordinate 14,517 downwards.
GTCCCTGCAGTCACGCTGCATTATTTGCAGAACCTGCTTGAACACTCCCGCCAGGACGCGGCAGCTCGTCAAAAGACCCCCGCATGAGAAACAGGTGAAAAATGAAAATAAACCAGCCCGCCGTTGCAGGCACCCTTGAGTCTGGGGATGTGATGATACGCATCGCCCCACTCGATACGCAGGATATCGACCTGCAAATCAATAGCAGCGTTGAGAAACAGTTTGGCGATGCAATTCGCACCACCATTCTGGACGTTCTCGCCCGCTACAACGTGCGCGGCGTACAGCTGAATGTCGATGACAAAGGCGCACTGGACTGCATTTTACGTGCACGACTGGAAGCCCTGCTGGCACGCGCCAGCGGTATCCCGGCTCTGCCATGGGAGGATTGCCAATGATTTCCGCTTCGCTGCAACAACGTAAAACTCGCACCCGCCGCAGCATGTTGTTTGTGCCTGGTGCCAATGCCGCGATGGTCAGCAACTCCTTCATCTACCCGGCTGATGCCCTGATGTTTGACCTCGAAGACTCCGTGGCATTACGTGAAAAAGACACCGCCCGCCGCATGGTTTATCACGCGCTGCAACATCCGCTGTATCGCGATATTGAAACCATTGTGCGTGTCAACGCGCTGGATTCCGAATGGGGTGTTAACGACCTGGAAGCCGTCGTTCGCGGTGGTGCGGACGTTGTGCGTCTGCCGAAAACCGATACCGCTCAGGATGTTCTGGATATTGAAAAAGAGATCCTGCGTATAGAAAAAGCCTGTGTTCGTGAACCCGGCAGCACCGGCCTGCTGGCGGCGATTGAATCTCCGCTGGGCATTACCCGCGCAGTGGAAATCGCTCACGCTTCCGAGCGTTTGATCGGTATCGCCCTCGGTGCAGAAGACTATGTGCGCAACCTGCGTACAGAACGCTCCCCGGAAGGAACTGAACTGCTGTTCGCACGCTGTTCCATTTTGCAGGCCGCGCGCTCTGCGGGTATTCAGGCGTTCGATACCGTCTATTCCGACGCTAACAACGAAGCCGGATTCCTGCAAGAAGCCGCCCACATCAAACAGCTGGGCTTTGACGGCAAATCGCTGATCAACCCGCGTCAGATTGATCTGCTGCACAACCTCTACGCACCGACCCAGAAAGAAGTGGATCACGCCCGCCGCGTCGTAGAAGCCGCTGAAGCCGCCGCTCGCGAAGGCCTCGGCGTGGTTTCCCTGAACGGTAAGATGGTGGACGGTCCGGTTATCGATCGCGCCCGTCTGGTGCTCTCCCGTGCAGAACTTTCCGGCATCCGCGAAGAATAAGGCAATCAAAATGACGCAGAAAATTGAACAATCTCAACGACAAGAACGGGTAGCGGCCTGGAATCGTCGCACTGAATGCGATCTTGCCGCTTTCCAGAACTCACCAAAGCAAACCTACCAGGCTGAAAAAGCGCGCGATCGCAAACTGTGCGCCAACCTGGAAGAAGCGATTCGTCGCTCAGGTTTACAGGACGGCATGACGGTTTCCTTCCATCACGCTTTCCGTGGCGGTGACCTGACCGTCAATATGGTGATGGACGTCATCGCGAAGATGGGCTTTAAAAACCTGACCCTGGCGTCCAGCTCCCTGAGTGATTGCCATGCGCCGCTGGTAGAACACATTCGCCAGGGCGTGGTTACCCGCATTTATACCTCTGGCCTACGCGGTCCACTGGCGGAAGAGATCTCCCGTGGTCTGCTGGCGGAACCGGTGCAGATCCACTCTCACGGCGGTCGTGTGCATCTGGTACAGAGCGGCGAACTGAATATCGACGTGGCTTTCCTCGGCGTCCCGTCCTGTGATGAATTCGGTAATGCCAACGGCTACACCGGTAAAGCCTGCTGCGGCTCCCTCGGCTATGCAATGGTTGATGCCGACAACGCAAAACAGGTCGTGATGCTTACCGAAGAACTGCTGCCTTATCCGCATAATCCGGCAAGCATTGAGCAAGATCAGGTTGATTTGATCGTCAAAGTTGATCGCGTTGGCGATGCTGCAAAAATCGGCGCTGGTACTACCCGTATGACCACTAACCCGCGCGAACTGCTTATTGCCCGTAGCGCTGCGGATGTGATTGTCAACTCTGGCTACTTCAAAGAAGGTTTCTCCATGCAAACCGGCACCGGCGGCGCTTCGCTGGCGGTAACCCGTTTCCTGGAAGACAAAATGCGTAGCCGCGATATTCGCGCCGACTTCGCCCTCGGCGGTATTACCGCGACGATGGTTGATCTGCACGAAAAAGGTCTGATCCGCAAACTGCTGGATGTGCAGAGCTTTGACAGCCATGCTGCGCAATCGCTGGCCCGTAACCCCAATCACATCGAAATCAGCGCCAACCAGTACGCTAACTGGGGTTCGAAAGGCGCATCGGTTGATCGTCTCGACGTGGTGGTACTGAGCGCGCTGGAAATTGACAGGCAGTTCAACGTTAACGTGCTGACCGGTTCTGACGGCGTACTGCGTGGCGCTTCCGGTGGTCACTGCGATACCGCGATTGCCTCTGCGCTTTCCATCATCGTCGCGCCACTGGTACGCGGTCGTATTCCGACTCTGGTGGATAACGTGCTGACCTGCATCACCCCGGGCTCCAGTGTCGATATTCTGGTCACAGACCACGGTATCGCAGTTAACCCGGCACGTCCGGAACTAGCAGAACGTCTGCAGGAAGCGGGCATTAAAGTGGTTTCCATTGAGTGGCTGCGCGAACGTGCGCGTCTGCTGACCGGTGAACCACAGCCGATTGAATTCACCGACCGCGTCGTTGCCGTTGTGCGTTACCGCGATGGCTCGGTGATCGATGTTGTGCATCAGGTGAAGGAATAAGCCATGCACCTGCTTCCTGAACTCGCCAGCCACCATGCGGTGTCAATTCCCGAGCTGCTCGTCAGCCGGGATGAAAGGCAAGCACGGCAACACGCCTGGCTCAAGCACCATCCTGTTCCACTGGTCTCCTTTACCGTGGTTGCGCCTGGGCCGATTAAAGACAGCGAGGTCACACGCCGAATTTTTAATCATGGCGTGACAGCCTTGCGTGCCTTAGCCACAAAGCAGGGCTGGCAAATTCAGGAGCAGGCTGCACTGGTTTCCGCCAGCGGGCCGGAGGGCATGTTGAGCATTGCCGCCCCGGCTCGCGATCTCAAGCTCGCCACCATTGAGCTTGAACATAGTCATCCTCTCGGGCGGTTATGGGATATCGATGTCCTGACGCCCGAAGGCGAAATTCTCTCCCGCCGCGACTATTCACTGCCGCCTCGCCGCTGCCTGTTGTGCGAGCAAAGCGCAGCCGTCTGCGCGCGTGGAAAAACCCATCAACTGACCGATTTACTCAACCGCATGGAGGCACTGCTGAACGATGTCGATGCCTGCAACGTCAACTAAAACCACAAAGCTTGCGACGTCATTAATCGATGAGTACGCCCTGCTGGGCTGGCGCGCCATGCTGACTGAAGTCAATCTGTCACCGAAACCAGGCCTCGTGGATCGCATTAACTGCGGTGCGCACAAAGATATGGCGCTGGAAGATTTCCACCGCAGCGCGCTGGCGATTCAGGGCTGGTTACCCCGTTTCATTGAATTTGGTGCCTGTAGTGCAGAAATGGCACCGGAAGCGGTACTCCACGGATTACGCCCAATTGGTATGGCTTGCGAAGGTGATATGTTCCGCGCCACTGCGGGCGTAAACACGCATAAAGGCAGCATTTTTTCTTTAGGGCTGCTATGTGCGGCAATTGGCCGTTTGCTTCAGCTCAACCAGCCGGTTACGCCAACAACCGTTTGTTCTACGGCGGCAAGTTTCTGCCGTGGCCTGACCGATCGCGAACTGCGTACCAATAATTCACGACTGACGGCAGGTCAACGGTTGTACCAGCAGCTTGGCCTTACCGGCGCACGCGGTGAAGCCGAAGCGGGTTATCCACTGGTGATCAACCACGCCTTGCCGCATTACCTCACTCTGCTGGATCAGGGGTTAGATCCTGAACTGGCATTGCTCGATACCTTGCTCCTACTGATGGCTACCAACGGCGATACCAACGTTGCATCGCGCGGTGGCGAGGGGGGCCTGCGCTGGCTACAGCGCGAGGCGCAAACATTATTGCAAAAAGGGGGCATTCGAACCCCCGCCGATCTCGATTATCTCCGGCAGTTCGACAGGGAGTGTATCGAACGAAATCTCAGTCCAGGCGGCAGTGCCGACCTGCTGATCCTTACCTGGTTTTTAGCACAGATTTAATTATTTAAGCACTTGATAAATTTGGAAATATTAATTTTCGGAGAACCCGTATGTCTTTAGCAAAAGATAATATATGGAAACTATTGGCCCCACTGGTGGTGATGGGTGTCATGTTTCTTATCCCTGTCCCCGACGGTATGCCGCCGCAGGCATGGCATTACTTCGCTGTGTTTGTGGCAATGATTGTCGGCATGATCCTCGAGCCAATTCCGGCAACAGCGATCAGTTTTATTGCGGTTACTATTTGCGTTATTGGCAGTAATTACCTGCTCTTTGATGCCAAAGAATTAGCTGACCCAGCGTTTAATGCGCAAAAACAGGCGCTGAAATGGGGCCTGGCTGGTTTTTCCAGCACCACGGTATGGCTGGTATTTGGCGCATTTATTTTTGCATTAGGGTATGAAGTTTCCGGGTTAGGTCGTCGCATTGCCCTTTTCCTGGTGAAATTCATGGACAAACGCACGCTGACGTTGGGTTATGCGATTGTCATTATCGACATTCTGCTGGCACCGTTTACACCGTCCAACACCGCGCGTACCGGGGGTACGGTTTTTCCGGTCATTAAAAACCTGCCGCCGTTGTTTAAATCATTCCCGAACGATCCGTCCGCGCGTCGTATTGGCGGCTATTTGATGTGGATGATGGTCATTAGTACCAGTCTGAGTTCATCCATGTTTGTCACCGGTGCGGCACCAAACATGCTGGGTCTGGAGTTCGTCAGCAAAATTGCCGGTATCCAGATTAGCTGGTTGCAGTGGTTCCTCTGCTTCCTGCCGGTTGGGGTTATCTTGCTTATCATTGCGCCGTGGCTTTCCTACGTGCTGTACAAACCGGAAATCACACACAGTGAAGAAGTGGCAACCTGGGCGGGTGATGAACTAAAAACCATGGGTGCGCTGACACGCAGAGAGTGGACGCTGATTGGCCTTGTATTGCTCAGCTTAGGTTTGTGGGTATTTGGCAGTGAAGTCATTAATGCTACTGCGGTTGGTCTGCTGGCAGTTTCGCTAATGCTGGCTCTGCACGTTGTGCCGTGGAAAGACATTACCCGCTATAACAGCGCATGGAACACGCTGGTCAACCTGGCAACTCTGGTTGTGATGGCTAACGGCCTGACTCGTTCTGGTTTTATTGACTGGTTCGCCGGTACCATGAGTACGCACCTGGAAGGATTCTCACCAAACGCAACGGTGATTGTACTGGTTCTGGTGTTCTACTTTGCACACTACCTGTTTGCCAGCCTGTCTGCGCACACCGCAACCATGCTGCCGGTTATTCTGGCCGTCGGTAAAGGTATTCCGGGCGTACCAATGGAACAACTGTGTATCCTGCTGGTGCTGTCTATCGGTATCATGGGCTGTCTGACGCCGTATGCAACCGGTCCTGGGGTGATTATTTACGGCTGTGGCTATGTGAAATCAAAAGATTACTGGCGTCTTGGCGCAATCTTCGGGGTGATTTACATCTCTATGTTACTGTTGGTTGGCTGGCCGATTCTCGCCATGTGGAACTAATACGTTCGCCAAACGCTGAATAAATCATCACGCCCGCCAGGTAAGCCCACCTGGCGGGCTTTTTTATGATTTAATAGATAGTATTCAGTGTATGTATGAGTTCCACACCCATTATGAAAGCATTCTGCCGTAACGCCGCGTTGCTCGCGGTTTCTCTGCTTCCCTTATCTTCTGCCAACGCCGTAGCGTTGCAGGCAAAACAGTATGGCGATTTTGATCGCTATGTCCTGGCCCTCTCCTGGCAAACCGGATTTTGCCAGAGTCAACACGATCGAAATCGTAACGAACGAGATGAATGTCGCCTGCAAACCGAAACGACCAACAAAGCTGATTTTCTGACCGTACATGGTCTGTGGCCAGGATTGCCTAAATCGGTTGCTGCCCGTGGTGTTGATGAACGCCGCTGGATGCGCTTCGGTTGCGCTACTCGCCCAATCCCGAATCTACCAGAAGCACGCGCCAGCCGAATGTGTTCATCGCCGGAAACCGGGTTATCACTGGAAACGGCCGCTAAACTAAGTGAAGTCATGCCAGGAGCTGGCGGACGTTCCTGCCTGGAACGCTACGAATATGCCAAACACGGTGCCTGCTTTGGTTTTGATCCGGACGCATACTTCGGTACGATGGTACGCCTGAATCAAGAAATTAAAGAGAGCGAAGCCGGAAAATTCCTTGCGGATAATTACGGTAAAACAGTGAGCCGCCGTGACTTTGACGCCGCCTTTGCCAAAAGCTGGGGAAAAGAGAACGTGAAAGCAGTTAAGCTAACGTGCCAGGGTAACCCTGCGTATTTGACTGAAATTCAGATCTCGATCAAAGCTGACGCCATCAACGCTCCGCTTTCTGCAAACTCATTCTTGCCACAACCTCACCCAGGTAACTGTGGCAAAACCTTTGTGATTGATAAAGCGGGTTATTAATCCTCTGATTTACAAAACACGCTAATTCGTCTTCCATAACCATGCCGATTAAGAATTATACATAATGCGCTGCATTGAGGAATTCCCTGAATGTGACGCAAATCACTTCAAAGAGTGAGCAACAGTCAGTATCATCATGTGAGTTAAACCCTCGCCGCCTGACGGTGAGGGTTTTCTTTTGGGTATGTTTATCTGCGACACTCGCAGTACCGACGACATGGAGTAAAAATGTCCAGACCAACTATCATCATTAACGACCTGGATGCCGAACGCATCGATATTCTGCTGGAGCAACCCGCCTATGCTGGTTTGCCAATCGCCGACGCGTTAAACGCAGAGTTGGATCGCGCCCAAATGTGTTCGCCAGAAGAGATGCCACACGACGTGGTGACAATGAACAGCCGGGTTAAATTCCGCAATCTTAGAGATGGCGAAGTGCGTGTGCGCACGCTGGTGTATCCGGCAAAAATGACCGATAGCAATACTCAGCTTTCCGTTATGGCTCCGGTAGGTGCCGCACTGCTGGGGCTGCGCGTTGGCGATTCCATTCACTGGGAACTTCCGGGCGGCGTTGCAACCCACCTTGAAGTGCTGGAACTCGAATACCAGCCAGAAGCTGCTGGCGACTACCTGCTTTAATCCCATCTGCACAAGCGATAACTCGCTTTGCCCAGAGGATGCACTCGCATCCTCTTTACGCAAAATCAGCAATTTTTCCTGGTTCTCACTGTTCACTTTTGCTGCAAAATTATTCCGTTTCGTTTGTGGGAATAACCATGGCAGAAGCATTTTACATCCTGATAGGATTTCTGATTATGGCGGCGATTATCGTCATGGCTGTCCTTTACCTCGAAAACCACTCCTGACGATCATATTGTTCCCCCCGGCATCGCATTCACCAGACCTGAAACCGCCTTCTGCGCCGCCTCTGCGCTTTGTGCACCGGGTACCAGAATCACCTTACGGCACTCCTCTTCACGTTTTTCGAAAATCTCATATCCCCGGGCGGCCTCTTCAAACGGCATATAGTGGGTAACAATTTCTTCTGGTTTCAGTAATCCTTTCTCAATTAACGGTAATAATTCTCCCAGCCATGCGTGAACGTGGGTCTGTCCCATTTTAAACGTCAACCCTTTATCAAAGGCGTCGCCAAACAGGAAACCGTGAATAAATCCAGCGTAGACGCCCGGTACGCTAACAATGCCGCCACGCCTGACCGCCGCAATACACTGGCGCAACGCTTTACCGCTGCTGCCCTCCAGTTTCAGGTTAGTCAGCACCGTTTCCGTGGTGCTGCCTTTCGCTTCAAAACCGACGGCGTCTATTACTGCATCCACGCCCCGGTGACCTGCCGTTTGTTCAATAATTGACTGTGCCGGATCGCTATCTTCATCGAAATTAATCGGGATCGCGCCGTAGCGGTCAGCGGCGAAACGCAAGCGGTAGGGATGATGATCAACAACAAAAATCTGTTCCGCACCGAGCAACCGTGCACAGGCGATTGTCAACAATCCCACAGGACCAGCACCATAGACTGCAACGCTTGAACCTTGTTGGATCTGCACATTTTTTGCTGCCTGCCATGCCGTTGGCAGAATATCAGAAAGGAAAAGGGCTTTATCATCTGAAAGCAAAGGCGGTACTTTAAACGGCCCCACATTCCCTTTAGGGACGCGGACATATTCCGCCTGCCCGCTAGGAACGCCACCATACAGGTGACTATAACCAAACAATGCCGCGGGAGCAGGTATCTGTTTTTTATTGAGCGCAGCGCCTTTACCCGCATTGGTATTTTCGCAGGCGGCATATTGCTGTAATCGACAGAAAAAACAGTCGCCACAAGCAATGACGAACGGAATTACCACCCGGTCGCCTTTTTGCAAATTTTTTACGTCCTTCCCGGTTTCAACGACTTCCCCATAAATTCATGACCAAAAATATCGCCATGTTTAACCTGGGGTATTTTGCCTCGATAAAGATGGAGGTCAGAGCCACAGATCGCCGTTACCGTAATACGCAGAATAATATCATCTGCCTGTTCAATGCCCGGATCGGGAACATTTTCTACCTGAACGTGATGTGGGCCGTGATAAGTCAATGCTTTCATGCAACCTCCAGAGACAGTTCAAAAAAGAGTCAGTCTTTAAGGGTAGCTATCACAGCGGGAAAACGGGCGGTACCGCAGGTTTTGGGAGAATTCCTGGTGTTCAGTGAGAATATATTAATCACAGAAACCGTTCGTAAGGAAAAAGAACCAGACAAATATCAGGGATAAATATTATAATCATGGCGAATGATTTGTTCATGATTAACAGGGAGAAAGGGTTATGTATAAGGCAATCATTATGCCAGTTGATGTATTTGAAATGGAATTGAGCGACAAAGCTGTTCGCCACGCTGAATTCCTCGCCCAGGATGACGGAGTTATTCATCTACTTCACGTACTACCCGGGTCAGCCAGCCTGAGCCTGCACCGTTTTGCCGCTGATGTGCGTCGTTTTGAAGAGCATCTGCAACATGAAGCAGAAGAACGTCTGCAAACGATGGTCAGCCACTTCACCATCGATCCTTCCCGCATTAAACAACATGTCCGTTTTGGTAGCGTGCGGGATGAAGTCAATGAGTTGGCAGAAGAACTGGGGGCTGATGTTGTAGTTATCGGTTCTCGCAACCCATCGATTTCGACCCATCTGTTAGGTTCTAACGCCTCGAGCGTGATCCGCCACGCCAATCTGCCTGTACTGGTCGTTCGCTAACAGATAAAAGTATTTATGCCGCCCTGCCTGGAACATCCCGGCAGGGCTTTTTAATGCCATAAAAAAGCCGCCAGGTTTGACCCCGGCGGCTAAGCAATTGCAGGTGAATCTTACTTCTTCTTATGCAGTTTTGGTGCGAATCAGGTAGTCAAAAGCACTCAGAGAGGCTTTGGCACCTTCGCCAGTGGCGATGATGATCTGCTTGTACGGAACCGTCGTACAGTCACCCGCTGCGAACACGCCTTTGACGTTGGTTTCACATTTCGCATCAATGATAATCTCGCCCATGCGGTTACGTTCGACTGCGCCTTCCAGCCAGTTGGTGTTCGGGAGCAGACCAATCTGGACAAAAATACCGGCCAGTTCGATGTTGTGAATATTGCCGCTGACACGATCTCGATATTCCAGACCAACGACTTTGCTGCCGTCGCCTTTCACTTCCGTGGTTTGCGCATTCAGAATAATGTCGACGTTTTTCAGGCTGCGCAGTTTGTCCTGCAGAACCTGGTCGGCTTTCATTTCTGGCGCAAATTCCAGCAGCGTTACGTGCTCAACGATACCCGCCAGGTCGATTGCCGCTTCCACGCCGGAGTTACCGCCGCCGATAACCGCTACGCGTTTGCCTTTAAACAGCGGGCCGTCGCAGTGCGGGCAGTAGGTCACGCCTTTAGTGCGATACTGATCTTCGCCCGGAACGTTCATGTTGCGCCATTTTGCACCCGTCGCCACGATAATGCTGCGTGCTTTCAGTACCGCGCCAGAAGCTGTTTCAATCTGGTGTAGACCACCTTCAACCGCTGCCGGGATCAGTTTGCTGGCGCTCTGGCTGTCGATCACATCAACGTCGTATTCATCAACGTGAACTTTCAGTGCGCCTGCCAACTTCTGCCCTTCAGTCTTCGGTACAGAAATGTAGTTTTCGATATCAACGGTATCGAGGATCTGACCACCAAAACGTTCGCCCATCAGACCGGTACGGATGCCTTTACGTGCGGAGTAAATTGCTGCCGCTGCACCCGCCGGGCCGGAACCAACGATTAATACGTCATAAGCATCACGCTTGTTCAGCTCTTCTGCCGCACGTTTTTCCGCGCCAGTATCAATTTTGGCAACGATTTCAGTCAACGTCATGCGGCCCTGACCAAACTCTTTCCCGTTTACGAACACTGCCGGAACGCCCATCACGTTGCGATCGGTGATTTCGTTCTGGAAGGTGCCGCCGTCAATTGCAGTGTGCTTGATGCGCGGGTTCAATACGCTCATCAGGTTCAGCGCCTGCACCACGTCCGGGCAGTTATGGCAAGAGAGCGAGTAATAGGTTTCGAATTCAAAATCACCGTCAATATGGCGAATCTGCTCCAGCAGAGACTGCGCTTCTTTCGACGGATGACCACCGGTCCACAGCAACGCCAGTACCAGCGAGGTGAACTCGTGGCCCAGCGGGGAGCCTGCAAAACGTGGTCCCTGGTTGGAACCTGGGTTGGTGATCAGGAAAGACGGCTTACGCACTGGCAAGCTGTTATCTTCTTTAAAGGTGACTTTGTCTGACAGTTCTGCGATTTCAGCCAACAGTTCCTTGATTTCTGCCGATTTAGCGCTGTCATCCAGCGTGGCAATTAACTCAACAGGCTTGGTCAATTTCTCAAGGTAAGCCTTGAGTTGAGTTTTCATATTTGTGTCGAGCATGTTTATCTCCTGGGCTTTAAACATCATCATGCAAGCGGCCTCTGCGGCTACCTGGATGCAGCTTGCATCATGGTGCGGGGAAGAAAATCGGGTGCCGCAGCACCCGAAGAATTAGGTGAATTTCCGAAGTATTTCGCGTCAGAGCAAGGCGACTAGCCTGTGAATCCCCGGGAGCTTACACAAGTAAGTGACCGGGGTGAGCGGGCGACGCCAACGCCGCTATGGCGTGAAAGACGAAGGAAATTTAGATTTTACCAACCAGGTCCAGAGACGGAGCCAGAGTTGCTTCACCTTCTTTCCATTTAGCCGGGCAAACTTCACCTGGGTGAGAAGCTACGTACTGAGCTGCTTTGATTTTACGCAGCAGATCAGACGCGTCACGGCCAATGCCTTCAGCGGTAACTTCGATTGCCTGGATGATACCCTGCGGGTCAACAACGAAGGTCGCACGGTCAGCCAGACCTTCATCTTCACGCATGTTGTCGAAGTTACGGGTCAGGGCGCCAGTCGGGTCGCCGATCATCGCATATTTGATTTTAGCGATGGTTTCAGAGCTGCTGTGCCATGCTTTGTGGGTGAAGTGAGTATCGGTAGATACTGCGTATACGTCTACGCCCAGTTTCTGCAGTTCTTCGTAGTGGTCAGCAACGTCACCCAGTTCGGTCGGGCATACGAAAGTAAAGTCAGCCGGGTAGAAGAAGAAGACGCTCCAGCGGCCTTCGGTATCTTTTTCGGTGATTTCGATGAATTCGCCGTTTTTGAATGCCTGGTTTTTAAAAGGTTTAATTTTGGTGTTAATCAAGGACATCTATACTTCCTCCGTGTTTTCGATGAGATGTAAGGTAACCAATTTTTGCCGATTCGGCTAATGCGTTTCCATTATCAAATCGATAAGTTTTACCTTACAACCTTCGTAAGACAACTTTGTGAACTTTGCACCGCCAGCGGCGATAAAAAGTAAAATGGCCCCCTTTCCAGGTGACCGTGTAATCTGAACTACCCTTTGGTATCTTCAGCGCCTGCCTGCAGGCTGAGGTGTTGCCCTTACAAATGCAACAACGACATGGATTACAACACCCTCATAAACAAAGGGCAATCACCTGATCTAAGCTCTTACCTATGACAGTGATAGGTTATGCCTTTTACTCGACTTTTGCACTGACTGAAAAGAACAAATTAATGTTAAAAAAGATACTTTTACTGGCTCTGCTTCCTGCAATCGCCTTCGCAGAGGAACTTCCTTCCCCAGTAAAAGCGATTGAAAAACATGGCATTACAATCATCAAAACGTTCGATGCCCCCGGAGGAATGAAAGGTTATCTCGGAAAGTATCAGGATATGGGCGTCACCATCTACCTGACTCCCGATGGTAAGCACGCTATCTCTGGTTACATGTACAACGAGAAAGGTGAAAACCTGAGTAACACACTTATCGAAAAAGAAATTTACGCACCAGCCGGACGCGAAATGTGGCAACGGATGGAACAATCCCACTGGCTCCTCGACGGTAAAAAAGATGCGCCGGTCATTGTCTACGTCTTCGCCGATCCGTTCTGCCCATATTGTAAACAGTTCTGGCAGCAGGCGCGCCCGTGGGTAGATTCTGGCAAAGTGCAATTAAGAACATTGTTGGTTGGGGTTATCAAGCCAGAAAGCCCGGCGACAGCAGCGGCAATTCTTGCCTCCAAAGATCCCGCAAAAACCTGGCAACAATATGAAGCCTCTGGTTGCAAGCTTAAGCTAAACGTGCCTGCAAACGTAAGTACAGAGCAAATGAAAGTGTTAAGTGACAATGAGAAACTGATGGACGATCTGGGGGCAAATGTCACGCCGGCTATCTATTACATGAGTAAGGAAAATACGCTGCAACAGGCCGTGGGGTTGCCCGATCAGAAAACGCTTAATATCATTATGGGAAATAAATAAAAGGTAATTCATGGATGGTTGAACTATATCCCTGCTTTTCAACCATCCTAAAAAAGCATGAATTGCTCGCTCTACCCTAAGTGGCTGTGCTATTTTAGAAAAACTTAATCCTGAGTTAAGCAAAAAAACATAATCAATAAAAATACATACGCAAAAAACATTGATTAAGTGAATATACCATGGAAGAAAAATATAAACCGGAGTAGTGTATGGCCAATCTCTACGACTTGAAAAAGTTCGACTTAAATCTTCTTGTCATATTTGAGTGTATTTACCAGCATTTAAGCATTAGCAAAGCTGCTGAATCACTATATATCACCCCATCAGCCGTGAGCCAGTCGTTACAACGCTTACGTGCGCAATTTAATGACCCTTTATTCATTCGCTCAGGAAAAGGTATCGCGCCGACGACAACAGGGTTGAATCTGCATCACCATCTTGAGAAAAACCTCAAAGGCCTTGAACAAACAATTAATATAGTCAATAAGTCCGAACTAAAGAAAAACTTTATTATCTACGGCCCTCAGCTCATTTCTTGCTCTAATAATAGTATGCTGATCCGCTGCCTACGGCAAGATGCCTCTGTCGAGATTGAGTGCCATGATATCCTCATGTCAGCAGAGAATGCTGAAGAACTGTTGGTTCACCGCAAAGCCGATCTGGTGATCACCCAAATGCCAGTGATCAGCCGTTCCGTCATTTGCATGCCATTGCATACAATTCGCAATACTCTAATTTGTAGTAATAAGCATCCGCGAATTACTGACAATAGCACTTATGAACAAATTATGGCAGAAGAGTTCACCCAATTAATATCCAAATCAGCAGGAGTTGATGATATTCAAATGGAAATAGACGAGAAGTTTATGAATCGCAAAATTTCATTTCGTGGTTCCTCTTTGCTGACAATAATTAATAGCATTGCAGTTACAGATTTACTGGGAATAGTCCCCTATGAACTTTATAACTACCACCGTGACTTTCTTAATTTAAAAGAGATAAAACTAGAACATCCGTTACCTTCAATAAAGCTTTACATTTCCTATAATAAATCTTCTTTAAATAATTTGGTGTTCTCCCGATTTATTGACCGTCTAAATGAGAGTTTTTGATATATAACTACAGACAGCTACTATAACTTTCATCTATTTATTCACAGCTCGAATGAAAAATAAAACACTCTGCTTTACAGTGTTTACTTTATAATTAACAGTCTTATCTCACTGTTCACCCTGTAACGTTCAGAGAGCGTCTTCAGATGTCTATTTATAAAATTCCTCTTCCACTCAATATTCTGGAAGCTGCACGAGAGCGTATTACCTAGACACTCAACACCCTACCCCGCGTTTGTGTCTCATTTTCTGGCGGCAAAGACTCTGGTTTAATGCTGCATCTGACAGCCGAACTTGCCCGACAAATGGGCAAAAAAATCTGCGTTTTGTTTATCGACTGGGAGGCGCA
>NZ_JBQZXE010000069.1:0-20308 GCF_053555855.1 Shigella sp. SIG3 | reverse complement strand
TGACTCCAATTGAATATCGGAATCAGACCTATATGCCTCGTGTTTAACTGTCCAACTTTTTGGGGTCAGTACAAAGTGAGGCTACCCTATGCCTGAACACCATAAGGTGTGCCTCTTACTCGTTGGAAATCAACACAGGGGGCTGGGAATGCCGCAGAAATATAGATTACTTTCTTTAATAGTGATTTGTTTCACGCTTTTATTTTTCACCTGGATGATAAGAGATTCACTGTGTGAATTGCATATTAAACAGGAGAGTTATGAGCTGGCGGCGTTTTTAGCCTACAAATTGAAAGAGTAAGAGTCTTCGGCGGGAAATTATTCCCGCCTTACTTACGGCGTTGCGCATTCTCATTGCACCCACATTTATTCTTCACAAAAATAATAATAGATTTTATTACGCGATCGATTATTTATTTCCTGAAAAAAAATAAAAAAATCCCCGCAAAATGGCAGGGATCTTAGATTCTGTGCTTTTAAGCAGAGATTACAGGCTGGTTACGTTACCAGCTGCCGGGCCTTTAGCGCCGCTTTCGATGGTGAAGGACACTTTCTGACCTTCGTCCAGAGATTTGTAACCATAGTTCTGGATAGCAGAGAAGTGTACGAACACATCTTTAGAGCCATCGTCAGGAGTGATGAAGCCGAAGCCTTTGTCAGCGTTGAACCATTTTACGATACCAGTCATTTTACCGGACATAGTGTATTACCTTTAATAATTAAGTGTGCCTTTCGGCGATATGGCGTGCTTTACAGATTTTGAAGCGTTAAAGGAATGTGCACTACGAGGGGTATCAACGATAACTCTTGAAGGGACTTGCCTTACTACACTGCTTTAATGGTCTGTACGTCAAACCGTTGATGTGCATTAAGCCACTCATTGGCGGGTGATGCAACAATTATTTTTCATATTTATGATTAATCGGTTGGAAAACGGTCCTGTCATCAGGACCGTAAACAGCAATAAAGTGGATAAAAGTCTATTTCATCAACTGCTTACTTAATGCCGGGTTGGCTTGAATCAAACGCATCAATTTTAGTTCGGCACTTGAAGGCTTCACGCGTCTGGATTCCCATTCCTTTACCATAGCGACTGATACGCCCAAAACCCGGGCGAAATCATCGATTTTTAATCCTGTCCCTTTTCGTAACCGCTCAATTTCGGTACAGGACGTTGTTCTGTGCGTCAGGGTAATTTTCTGCGTTTCATCTTTAAAAACAATCTGTTCCAGGCTGCTCAACAGCTCATGCATTGGATCTTTATATTCCATTGAAAACTCCTCAAATCACACTGCGGGATCGTGAATTGCATCGAAGCTCATTAAGAATAGTCGGGAAAAGCAGACACAGCGGGGTTAAGTCAGGGCATGCTCTGGCTATGATTCGATTCAGCCTGTCATTTAGCGTGACTTATAGCCACCTAACGATCTGATAAATGCCGATATATCTCTTATCACTCCTGTTTTGTAAAGATTTCGCAAATCTAACCTTCTGCGAAGGCGTAAATCTCTGGCTACAAAAAAGGCAACGGCACTATCATTTTTTAACAATGAAACAACAAATTAACCTTGTTTCATTTTCTCCATGATTTTACCAGGAAGATTACGTAGAAAGGGTATCCTGCAAGCCTGTCCTGGACTATCCTTGTCACGTCAGACACGCGTGTGTCGTTGTGCGCTTTTTTTGGGTGAAAGGAGTAAGAAAATGGCGACAGGAAAGTCCTGCTCTCGCTGGTTTGCGCCTCTTGCGGCGTTATTAATGGTAGTTAGCCTGAGTGGGTGTTTTGATAAAGAAGGCGATCAGCGTAAAGCGTTTATCGACTTCCTGCAGAATACAGTGATGCGTAGCGGTGAACGTCTACCAACCCTGACTGCCGATCAGAAAAAACAGTTTGGTCCTTTTGTCTCTGATTACGCGATTCTGTATGGTTATTCTCAGCAGGTGAATCAGGCGATGGATTCCGGTCTGCGCCCGGTCGTAGACAGCGTTAACGCAATTCGCGTACCGCAGGATTACGTTACGCAAAGCGGTCCGCTGCGTGAAATGAATGGTTCGCTGGGTGTGCTGGCGCAACAACTGCAAAATGCGAAGTTGCAGGCCGATGCTGCGCACTCTGCGCTAAAACAGAGCGATGACCTGAAACCGGTATTTGATCAGGCATTCACCAAAGTGGTAACGACGCCAGCTGATGCATTGCAACCGTTGATTCCGGCGGCACAAACTTTCACGCAACAACTGGTGATGGTTGGAGACTACATTGCTCAGCAAGGTACTCAGGTGAGCTTTGTCGCAAATGGCATCCAGTTCCCGACTTCACAGCAGGCAAGTGAATATAACAAACTGATTGCGCCATTACCGGCACAACATCAGGCGTTTAATCAGGCCTGGACTACAGCAGTTACTGCAACCCAATAAAGAGTAAAAGCCCGAGCGATTATCGGGCTTTACTTCACGCAGTCGCGGCTTAGTCCGCGACGTGAGGATTCACACAGTTCTTCTCAACCTTTCCTTGTAACGCATCAATCAAATTATCCACGGCACAGGCGGCCATGCCATAACGCGTCTCATGGGTGGCAGATCCAATATGCGGTACTGCGACGACGTTGGCCATTGAGAGCAACGGCGAATCTACGGACAGTGGCTCTTGTTCGAAGACATCCAGCCCGGCGGCGTGAATTTCGCCTTTCTGCAATGCTGCGATCAGTGCATTTTCGTCAACCACCGGGCCACGTCCGGCATTAATGAAAATGGCGGAGGATTTCATTTTGGCGAATTGTTCTGCGCCAAACAGATGATGCGTCTCATCAGTTAACGGCAGGATCAGGCAAACGAAATCTGACTCTTGTAACAGAGTATCCAAATCGCAGTAGCGGGCGTTGAAGCGTTCTTCTGCTTCTTTATGGTGGCGGCGCGCGTTATAGAGGATGGGCATGTTGAAGCCAAAGTGCGCACGTTGTGCCAGCGCCATGCCGATCCGTCCCATCCCGACAATGCCCAGTGTTTTATGGTGAACGTCAGTGCCGTACCAGTCCGGGCCTATGCTCGCGGTCCATTCGCCTGCTTTTACCCGTTCTGCTACCTCCACAACCCGACGAGCGGTAGACAACACCAGCGCCATCAGCGTATCGGCGACGGTTTCTGTTAATACGGTTGGCGTGTGCATCAGCAGAATTTTTCGGGCGGTAAGCGCATCGACATCAAAATTGTCATAGCCGACGGAGATCGTTGATGTGGCACGCAGTTTCGGCATTTTTTCCAGCAATGCGGCATCTACATTCTCGTTTGAACCCAGTAAACCTTCAGCTTCTGCAAAAATTGCTGCATTTTGAACGACGGTTTGTGGGCTGAGGTTTGCCACCTGGTGAACGGTGAAATGCGCTTGCAGGCGTTGCAGTAAATCATCAGGTAAGGCTTTGTAGAGGATAACGGACGGCTTCATGCTTCTCTCCATTCACTGATAAGGCGATCACCTTAGCCTGAAATATGATGAAGGAAAACTGAAGAATGCCAGGTGATTTCTGCATCACCTGGCATGAAAGGGATTACAGCGGGCTTAAGGTAATTTCTACACGGCGGTTTTGCGCCTTACCTTCTGCGGTGCTGTTGCTGGCGATTGGGTTAGCCGGGCCAAGGCCCTGAGTACGGATGCGGCTGGCGTCCACGCCCTGGGTGATCAACGCGCTGGCAACGGAATCCGCACGCTGCTGGGAGAGACGCATGTTCAGGTCGTGACCCCCCGTGCTGTCGGTATAACCAATCACGTTAACCGCCGTTTTCGGATACTCTTTCAGCACCATTGCCACGCCGGTCAGGGTGTTAGCGCCTGCCGGTTTCAGGGGCGCGCTGCTGCTGTCGAAGGTCACATTGTTCGGCATATTGAGGATAATGTTATCCCCGCTGCGGGTTACGCTAACACCAGTGCCGCGCATTTTGTCACGCAGCTTCGCTTCCTGCACATCCATGTAATAACCCACGCCGCCGCCCAGAGCTGCGCCTGCTGCTGCGCCAATCAGCGCGCCTTTACCGCGATCTTTCTTCGAAGAAGAGAGCACACCAATACCCGCGCCCACGAGAGAGCCCAGACCTGCGCCGATAGCAGATTTGCCTGCTTCGCGTTCGCCGGTGTAAGGGTTAGTTGTGCAGCCAGATACCGCCAGAGCGCCACTCACTACGGCGGCAATAAGATAAACACGTTTCTTCATTGTTAATCCTTAATAACCTTTTTATTCTTTGCCACGGGTTCCGTGGCGGGAGATTATGCCGCGTGAACATGAAGATTATTCCTGGGAATACTCGGAAATTTGTAAGTAATATTTAACTGCTCAATACATCTAACCTTTCAGGAGTCTTCGGTTTGGCCAACTCATCCTCACGATATTCCGTTCTGACTGCCGCCCACTGGGGGCCCATGCTGGTTGAAACCGACGGCGAAACCGTGTTTAGCTCGCGTGGCGCGTTAGCCACAGGAATGGAAAACTCCTTGCAGAGCGCGGTTCGCGACCAGGTTCACAGCAATACGCGGGTACGATTTCCAATGGTGCGCAAAGGCTTTCTCGCGTCACCGGAAAACCCGCAAGGCATTCGTGGGCAGGATGAATTTGTTCGCGTGAGTTGGGATGAGGCGCTGGATCTTATTCACCAACAACATAAACGCATTCGTGAGGCTTATGGTCCGGCATCGATTTTTGCTGGTTCCTACGGCTGGCGTTCAAACGGCGTGCTGCATAAGGCCTCGACATTATTACAACGCTATATGGCGCTGGCAGGCGGTTATACCGGGCATCTGGGGGATTATTCGACCGGTGCGGCACAGGCGATCATGCCGTATGTCGTAGGTGGCAGCGAAGTTTATCAACAGCAAACCAGTTGGCCGCTGGTGCTGGAACATAGCGATGTCGTGGTGTTGTGGAGTGCTAACCCACTCAATACGCTGAAAATTGCGTGGAATGCATCCGATGAGCAGGGGCTTTCTTACTTTTCCGCACTGCGTGACAGTGGGAAAAAGCTGATCTGCATTGATCCAATGCGATCGGAAACCGTCGATTTCTTTGGCGATAAAATGGAGTGGGTGGCACCGCACATGGGCACCGATGTTGCGCTGATGCTGGGGATCGCCCATACGCTGGTGGAAAATGGTTGGCACGACGAAGCGTTTCTGGCGCATTGCACCACAGGTTATGCCGTCTTCGCCTCTTATTTGCTGGGCGAGAGTGACGGAATAGCGAAAAACGCCGAATGGGCGGCAGAGATTTGTGGTGTTGGCGCAGCGAAAATCCGCGAGCTGGCGGCTATTTTCCACCAAAATACCACCATGCTGATGGCAGGCTGGGGAATGCAGCGCCAACAGTTTGGTGAGCAAAAACACTGGATGATCGTCACGCTGGCAGCAATGTTGGGGCAAATCGGCACACCCGGCGGCGGTTTTGGTCTTTCTTACCATTTTGCCAATGGTGGTAACCCCACGCGGCGTTCTGCGGTGCTCTCTTCCATGCAGGGCAGCTTGCCGGGTGGCTGCGATGCGGTGGATAAAATCCCTGTTGCCCGCATTGTTGAAGCACTGGAAAACCCTGGTGGCGCATATCAACACAACGGTATGAACCGACATTTCCCGGATATTCGTTTTATCTGGTGGGCTGGCGGTGCCAACTTTACTCATCATCAGGATACCAATCGTCTGATCCGTGCCTGGCAAAAACCGGAGCTGGTGGTGATCTCTGAATGCTTCTGGACGGCGGCGGCGAAACACGCGGATATCGTTCTGCCTGCGACTACCTCTTTTGAGCGTAATGATCTCACCATGACCGGTGATTACAGTAATCAGCATCTGGTGCCGATGAAGCAAGTGGTGCCGCCACGCTATGAAGCGCGTAATGATTTTGATGTTTTTGCCGAGTTGAGTGAACGTTGGGAGAAGGGCGGCTATGCGCGGTTTACGGAAGGAAAAAGTCAGCTGCAATGGCTGGAAACGTTTTATAACGTTGCCCGGCAGCGCGGGGCAAGCCAGCAGGTTGAATTGCCGCCATTTGCTGAGTTCTGGCAAGCCAACCAGTTAATTGAGATGCCGGAAAACCCGGACAGCGAGCGGTTTATTCGCTTCGCTGATTTTTGCCGCGATCCGCTGGCGCATCCGTTAAAAACCGCCAGCGGCAAGATTGAAATCTTCTCACAGCGTATTGCCGATTACGGTTACCCGGATTGCCCTGGGCATCCAATGTGGCTGGAGCCGGACGAATGGCAGGGCAATGCCGAACCAGAACAGTTGCAGGTACTTTCTGCCCATCCGGCGCACCGTCTGCACAGCCAGCTGAATTACAGTTCTCTGCGCGAATTGTACGCGGTAGCAAACCGTGAGCCTGTCACCATTCATCCTGACGATGCTCAGGCGCGCGGCATAACCGAAGGGGATATGGTGCGGGTGTGGAACTCCCGTGGGCAGATCCTTGCTGGAGCGGTCATTAGCGAGGGAATTAAACCTGGCGTGATTTGCATTCACGAAGGGGCATGGCCGGATCTGGATTTAACCGCTGACGGTATTTGTAAAAACGGCGCAGTGAACGTGCTGACCAAAGATCTCCCCAGCTCGCGGCTGGGGAATGGCTGTGCGGGTAATACGGCGCTGGCATGGCTGGAAAAATACAACGGTCCGGAACTGACACTTACAGCGTTTGAACCACCGGCCAGCTCATAATCCAGGTGGGTAGTTGGGTTTCATCCTGCCATGCGCAATCGACAATGTGAAAACCCTGCGCACGGTAAAAATCTATCGCCGGTTGATTTTTTTGATAAACCTCCAGCATCAGATGGGGATAGCGCTGCTGCACATACTGCATCAGCGCCTTACCAATACCGCGTCTGACGGCCTTCGGTGCGACAAACATTGCTGCCAGAAATCGGCCTTCCATAATGCTGACAAAACCGAGAAGCTTACCGTCCTCTTCCCAGACCCAGTTTTGCGCGTTGGCAAGATAGGCATCCCGCACTAGCGGAATGCAGTCACGCCAGTAATTCGCTTTTATAAAGGGATGCCCCCAGGTTGTACTTTCCAGCCACAGTTCGAGGATCGCGGGGAGTTCTGAACGTTGCGCTTCCCGAATCATGGTTTATTTCCCGGATAGCAACAGCAGCCAACCACATGATCATTCACCAGCCCACATGCCTGCATAAAGGAGTAACAGATTGTGGTGCCGACAAACTTAAAACCACATTTTTTCAGTGCCTTAGATAGGGCGTCGGAGGCGGACGTAGATGTGGGAATTTCGCTCAACGTTGTGGCTTGTGTCACCTGTGGCTGATGATTTACAAACGACCAGACAAAGTCGGGAAACGGTTCGCCGTTCTGTTCCATTTGCAGGTACGCCCGCGCATTACCAATAATTGCCTGAATTTTCCCTCGATGGCGGATAATTCCGGCGTCCTGTACCAGTCTTTCGACATCCTCTTCCTGCATTGCTGCGACCTTCACCGGATCGAACTGATGAAAGCAGGCGCGATAGTTTTCGCGTTTTTTGAGGACGGTGATCCACGATAACCCAGCCTGCTGCCCTTCAAGGCAGATCATTTCGAACAGTTTTTTACTGTCAGTTTCAGGCACGCCCCACTCATTATCATGGTAGGCAATATAAAGCGGGCCCTGACTCACCCAGCCGCAACGTTCCATACTTTCCCTCGCTATGTACCCGATCGTAAAAATTTCAGCCGCTTTTCTTGACGCATCGGTGAAAAAGTCAATATTTAATACAGGGCTACTATGCCCGATATCCTTCATACAATGACAATAATATTGCCGAATTCGGCTCTTCCCTGGAGTCGTGTTAATGATCATAAAAAAAAGCGGTGGTCGCTGGCAGCTAAGCCTGCTGGCGAGCGTGGTAATCAGTGCCTTTTTTCTCAACACAGCTTACGCCTGGCAACAAGAATATATCGTTGATACGCAACCCGGACATTCCACAGAGCGTTACACCTGGGATAGTGATCATCAACCTGATTACAACGATATTTTGTCGCAACGTATTCAAAGTAGCCAAAGGGCGCTGGGACTGGAAGTCAATCTGGCGGAAGAAACTCCTGTGGATGTGACCAGCAGTATGAGTATGGGCTGGAATTTTCCTTTATATG
The DNA here is from genome assembly GCF_053555855.1 of Shigella sp. SIG3. Lineage (NCBI taxonomy): Bacteria > Pseudomonadati > Pseudomonadota > Gammaproteobacteria > Enterobacterales > Enterobacteriaceae > Shigella > Shigella sp. SIG3. The sequence continues at coordinate 12,193 of NZ_JBQZXE010000069.1, read as the reverse complement.
AACAGGTTACAACCGGCCCGGTCGCGGCATTACATTACGATGGCACAACCACCTCGATGTATAACGAGTTTGGCGACAGTACTACCACGCTGACCGATCCGTTATGGCATGCCAGCGTGAGTAGCTTAGGCTGGCGTGTTGACTCCCGGCTTGGCGATCTCCGACCCTGGGCGCAAATCAGCTATAACCAGCAATTTGGCGAGAATATCTGGAAGGCGCAATCAGGCCTGAGCCGGATGACGGCGACAAACCAGAACGGCAACTGGCTGGATGTCACCGTAGGCGCTGATATGTTGCTCAATCAAAATATTGCCGCCTATGCTGCGCTAACTCAGGCAGAAAATACCACTAATAATAGCGACTATCTGTATACGATGGGGGTTAGCGCCAGATTTTAACGTAACAGTCACAATTGAAACCATTGAATAACAACAGTTGTGGCGATAGTGGGTGCTAACTTACCAAATAATAAATTTGGTGAATAATTGTCGCGTCATTCATTCCTGAACTAAGGCATTTCATTCCGTTCTGATGGCATTTCATGCCGTTTTTCCCCAAGCATAAAATGCACTTCGTTATGGTTGTCGGCAGAGATTTTTCCTTTTTATTACTGCAGGAATACTGCCATGACACCTTCAAATTATCAGCGTACCCGCTGGCTGACACTCATCGGTACTATCATTACCCAGTTTGCGCTGGGGTCGGTTTATACCTGGAGCCTGTTTAATGGCGCGCTTTCTGCCAAGCTGGATGCGCCGGTAAGCCAGGTCGCTTTCTCTTTCGGCTTGTTAAGTCTGGGGCTGGCAATTTCGTCTTCTGTTGCGGGCAAATTGCAGGAACGTTTTGGCGTTAAACGCGTCACCGTGGCTTCCGGCATTTTGCTGGGATTAGGCTTCTTCCTGACCGCGCATTCCAACAACCTGATGATGCTGTGGTTAAGCGCCGGTGTGCTGGTCGGTCTGGCGGATGGCGCGGGTTACCTGCTGACGCTCTCTAACTGCGTGAAGTGGTTCCCGGAGCGTAAAGGTCTGATCTCCGCGTTCGCTATCGGTTCTTATGGTCTGGGTAGCCTGGGTTTCAAATTTATCGACACGCAGCTGCTCGAAACGGTGGGTCTGGAAAAAACCTTTGTGATTTGGGGAGCGATTGCGCTGGTGATGATTGTTTTCGGCGCAACGTTAATGAAAGACGCACCAAAACAGGAAGTGAAAACCAGCAATGGTGTGGTGGAGAAAGATTACACGCTGGCAGAGTCGATGCGTAAACCGCAGTACTGGATGTTAGCGGTAATGTTCCTGACTGCCTGCATGAGCGGCCTGTACGTGATTGGGGTAGCGAAAGATATCGCCCAAAGTCTGGCACACCTTGATGTGGTTTCCGCAGCCAATGCAGTAACGGTTATTTCCATCGCTAACCTTTCAGGTCGTCTGGTGCTGGGCATTCTGTCTGACAAAATTGCCCGTATCCGTGTTATCACCATTGGTCAGGTGATTTCGCTGGTGGGTATGGCGGCCCTGCTGTTTGCACCATTAAATGCAGTGACGTTCTTTGCAGCGATTGCCTGCGTGGCATTTAACTTTGGCGGCACTATTACCGTCTTTCCATCACTGGTCAGTGAGTTCTTCGGCCTCAATAACCTGGCGAAAAACTACGGTGTGATTTACCTCGGTTTCGGTATCGGTAGCATTTTTGGTTCGATTATCGCCTCACTGTTTGGCGGTTTCTATGTGACCTTCTACGTGATTTTCGCCCTGCTGATTCTGTCATTGGCGCTTTCTACGACGATTCGTCAGCCAGAGCAGAAAATGTTGCGTGAGGCGCATGGCTCCCTTTAATGCTCAGCCGCGAGCTACTGGGCTTCAGCTTCCGTGTGCATCAAACGCATCAACGAAATGTATAAACAATGACTCGTAAAATTTGGGCCAGTTAACTGGCCCTTTTTACTGCTTTTTGTAACGCTAAAGTCTCTTTTCAAACTTGCATTTTTGTAAATTTGTGCTTCATGCACACTCTTTCCCCACACTTTTTCGCTTTGCTGTGGTCTACTTATTCGCGCGTGTAGATTTTACTTATCTGACTACCTCCGCACTTTTCCCCTGCCGGGCCTGAAAAGCCGCTAAGCAGGGTGTTATCACCTGTTTGTCCAGGGTTTGTTTGCATGAGATACATCAAATCGATTACACAGCAGAAGCTGAGCTTTTTGCTTGCAATCTATATTGGCCTTTTTATGAATGGCGCGGTTTTTTATCGCCGCTTCGGCAGCTATGCGCACGATTTTACCGTCTGGAAAGGCGTTTCTGCTGTTGTTGAACTGGCCGCCACCGTACTGGTGACCTTCTTTTTACTACGTCTTCTATCGCTGTTTGGCCGCCGCAGCTGGCGTATTCTGGCGTCGCTGGTGGTGCTCTTTTCCGCAGGTGCCAGCTATTACATGACCTTCCTTGATGTGGTCATTGGTTATGGCATCATCGCTTCCGCCATGACCACCGATATCGACCTGTCAAAAGAAGTTGTTGGTCTGAACTTTATTCTCTGGTTAATCGCCGTTAGTGCATTGCCTCTTATCCTTATCTGGAATAACCGCTGTCGCTACACCTTGCTCCGACAACTGCGAACCCCAGGGCAGCGTATTCGCAGCCTGGTGGTCGTCGTACTGGCGGGTATTATGGTTTGGGCACCGATTCGTTTGCTGGATATCCAGCAGAAGAAAGTGGAGAGGGCGACCGGCGTTGATTTGCCGAGTTATGGCGGTGTCGTAGCGAACTCTTATCTGCCATCAAACTGGCTTTCTGCGTTGGGGCTGTATGCCTGGGCGCGGGTCGATGAATCTTCCGATAATAATTCATTGCTTAATCCGGCGAAGAAGTTTACATACCAGGCTCCACAAAACGTTGATGATACTTATGTCGTGTTTATCATCGGTGAAACCACGCGTTGGGACCATATGGGTATTTTCGGCTATGAGCGTAATACCACGCCGAAACTGGCCCAGGAGAAAAATCTGGCGGCGTTCCGTGGTTACTCCTGTGATACCGCAACCAAACTCTCACTGCGTTGCATGTTTGTACGTCAGGGGGGCGCGGAAGATAATCCGCAGCGCACATTAAAAGAACAGAACATTTTCGCGGTTCTGAAGCAGTTAGGATTCAGTTCTGACCTCTACGCTATGCAGAGCGAAATGTGGTTCTACAGCAACACGATGGCAGACAACATTGCTTATCGTGAGCAGATTGGTGCGGAGCCACGTAATCGTGGCAAGCCGGTAGATGATATGTTGCTGGTAGACGAAATGCAGCAATCGCTAGGGCGCAACCCGGATGGTAAGCATCTGATCATTCTGCATACCAAAGGTTCGCATTTTAACTACACCCAGCGTTATCCGCGTAGCTTCGCGCAGTGGAAGCCGGAATGTATTGGTGTTGATAGCGGCTGTACCAAAGCGCAGATGATCAACTCCTATGACAACTCGGTGACCTATGTGGATCACTTTATCTCCAGCGTGATTGATCAGGTTCGCGATAAGAAAGCGATTGTGTTCTACGCAGCTGACCACGGTGAGTCAATTAATGAACGCGAGCACCTGCACGGCACGCCGCGTGAACTGGCACCGCCGGAGCAGTTCCGCGTACCGATGATGGTCTGGATGTCAGATAAATATCTGGAAAATCCGGCCAATGCGCAGGCGTTTGCGCAGCTGAAAAAAGAAGCCGACATGAAAGTGCCACGCCGTCACGTAGAGCTGTACGACACCATCATGGGTTGTCTTGGCTATACTTCACCGGATGGTGGAATTAACGAAAACAACAACTGGTGTCACATCCCGCAGACAAAAGTGGCAGCGGCTAACTAAGCGGCCTGCTGACTTTCTCGCCGATCAAAAGGCATTTTGCTATTAAGGGATTGACGAGGGCGTATCTGCGCAGTAAGATGCGCCCCGCATTCGGTGATTGGCGCAGCCTGGTAGCGCACTTCGTTCGGGACGAAGGGGTCGGAGGTTCGAATCCTCTATCACCGACCAAATTCGAAAAGCCTGCTCAGCGAGCAGGTTTTTTTGCATTTGTAGCTCATGAGGATGAGAACCTCCGGGGGCAGGGAGGCTCGACTCGACGTAGGCCTGATAAGACGCGCCAGCGTCGCATCAGGCAACGGCACCGCACTTATTGTCGGATGCGGCGCGACCGCCTTATTCGACCAACACACCACACATTTTCCTGCCAACTTTGCGCCCCATATCTCACTATCCATTAACGGATTTGTGACAGAAACCATTGTCTTTTTTTATATTTGCTTAAATCTTTTTTGCGTTACTTATGGCTGGCGCTGGCATTTTCCGCTGTGCGTTTTAGCGTTCATGGTATTAATCGCTCAGATATCCACCTTTTCCTCAGATTTTTTTCATTAAATGCATAAAACTTAATCACCAAATTTTGCTAAATATTAAGCTGATTGTTCTGGTTATGTTGGAGTAGCACAAATTTCTCTGCTGCAAATAGCTGTTTGAAGTTTTTTTAATCTTTGTTTGTGGATTCTCACCGTTGGTGTAAATCCCGGTTGGCTGTATTGACGTTTTCACATTCTGTTGACAGATTGTAGGTCACGAGGGGCATTTTATGGAGGATCCGCACTGTTACACTGATGTTAATTAGTACGGCATCCCCACCTCATAACGTTGACCCGACCGGGCAAAAAACAAAAAAGGTCAGGCAGCGACAACCCACTGCAAAGGGTTAAAACAACAAACATCACAATTGGAGCAGAATAATGCGTATTTCCTTGAAAAAGTCAGGGATGCTGAAGCTTGGTCTCAGCCTGGTGGCTATGACCGTCGCAGCAAGTGTTCAGGCTAAAACTCTGGTTTATTGCTCAGAAGGATCTCCGGAAGGGTTTAACCCGCAGCTGTTTACCTCCGGCACCACCTATGACGCCTCTTCCGTCCCGCTTTATAACCGCCTGGTTGAATTTAAAATCGGCACCACCGAAGTGATCCCGGGCCTCGCTGAAAAGTGGGAAGTCAGCGAAGACGGTAAAACCTATACCTTCCATCTGCGTAAAGGTGTGAAGTGGCACGACAATAAAGAATTCAAACCGACGCGCGAAATGAACGCCGATGACGTGGTGTTCTCGTTCGATCGTCAGAAAAACGCGCAAAACCCGTACCATAAAGTTTCTGGCGGCAGCTACGAATACTTCGAAGGTATGGGCTTGCCGGAGCTGATCAGCGAAGTGAAAAAGGTGGACGATAACACCGTTCAGTTTGTGCTGACTCGACCGGAAGCGCCGTTCCTCGCTGACCTGGCAATGGACTTCGCCTCTATTCTGTCAAAAGAATATGCTGACGCGATGATGAAAGCCGGTACACCGGAAAAACTGGACCTCAACCCAATCGGAACCGGTCCGTTCCAGTTACAGCAGTACCAAAAAGATTCCCGTATCCGCTACAAAGCGTTTGATGGCTACTGGGGCACCAAACCGCAGATCGATACGCTGGTCTTCTCTATTACCCCTGATGCTTCCGTGCGTTACGCGAAATTGCAGAAGAATGAATGCCAGGTGATGCCGTACCCGAACCCGGCAGACATCGCTCGCATGAAGCAGGATAAATCCATCAACCTGATGGAAATGCCGGGGCTGAACGTCGGCTACCTCTCGTATAACGTGCAGAAAAAACCGCTGGATGACGTGAAAGTTCGCCAGGCACTGACCTACGCGGTGAACAAAGACGCGATCATCAAAGCGGTTTATCAGGGCGCGGGTGTATCAGCGAAAAACCTGATCCCGCCAACCATGTGGGGCTATAACGACGACGTTCAGGATTACACCTACGATCCTGAAAAAGCGAAAGCCTTGCTGAAAGAAGCGGGCCTGGAAAAAGGTTTCTCCATCGACCTGTGGGCGATGCCGGTACAACGTCCGTATAACCCGAACGCTCGCCGCATGGCGGAGATGATTCAGGCAGACTGGGCAAAAGTGGGCGTGCAGGCCAAAATCGTCACCTACGAATGGGGTGAGTACCTCAAGCGTGCGAAAGATGGCGAACATCAGACGGTAATGATGGGCTGGACTGGCGATAACGGGGACCCGGATAACTTCTTCGCCACCCTGTTCAGCTGCGCCGCCTCTGAACAAGGTTCTAACTACTCAAAATGGTGCTACAAACCGTTTGAAGATCTGATTCAACCGGCGCGTGCTACCGACGACCATAACAAACGCGTTGAACTGTACAAGCAAGCGCAGGTGGTGATGCACGATCAGGCTCCGGCACTGATCATCGCTCACTCCACCGTGTTTGAATCGGTACGCAAAGAAGTCAAAGGCTATGTGGTTGATCCATTAGGCAAACATCACTTCGAAAACGTCTCTATCGAATAATTAAAAGCCATACAAGACTGATGGCAAAGGCAAAACTGCCTGATGTGCTCCGCTTATCAGGCCTACGAAAATTCTGCAATGTATTGAATTTGCACGATTTTGTAGGCCGGATAAGGCGTTAACGCCGCATCCGGCATAAACAAAGCGCACTTTGTCAACAATCTGTATACCCGGTGGCGCTGTGCCTCTGCGTGCAGCGCCATCCGGCAGCAATACTTCATTCTCTGTCCGACAAGGGCGGGAATTGATTTGTGAGCAATACAGACACGCAGTTCCAGGCTGCGGGTCACTATAGAGAATCCGGGTTATGTTGCAGTTTATTCTCCGACGTTTGGGACTCGTCATCCCCACGTTTATCGGTATTACCCTTCTCACATTTGCCTTTGTCCACATGATCCCGGGCGATCCGGTGATGATCATGGCAGGCGAACGTGGGATCTCCCCTGAGCGTCACGTGCAGCTGCTGGCTGAACTCGGCTTAGATAAACCGATGTGGCAGCAGTATCTCCATTACATTTGGGGCGTAATGCACGGCGATCTAGGCATTTCAATGAAAAGCCGAATTCCAGTATGGGAAGAGTTCGTGCCGCGCTTTCAGGCCACGCTGGAACTTGGCGTCTGCGCGATGATTTTTGCTACGGCAGTCGGTATTCCGGTTGGTGTGCTGGCTGCGGTTAAACGCGGTTCCATTTTCGATCACACTGCAGTTGGCCTGGCGCTGACCGGCTACTCGATGCCGATCTTCTGGTGGGGCATGATGCTGATCATGCTGGTTTCGGTGCACTGGAACCTGACGCCCGTCTCCGGTCGCGTGAGCGATATGGTGTTCCTCGATGACTCCAATCCGTTAACCGGTTTTATGCTAATCGACACCGCCATCTGGGGTGAAGACGGCAACTTTATCGATGCCGTCGCCCATATGATCTTGCCCGCCATTGTGCTGGGTACTATTCCGCTGGCGGTCATTGTGCGTATGACACGCTCCTCGATGCTGGAAGTGCTGGGCGAGGATTACATCCGCACCGCGCGCGCCAAAGGGCTAACCCGCATGCGGGTGATTATCGTCCATGCGCTGCGTAACGCGATGCTGCCGGTAGTGACCGTTATCGGCCTCCAGGTGGGAACATTGCTGGCGGGGGCGATTCTGACCGAAACCATCTTCTCGTGGCCCGGTCTGGGGCGCTGGTTGATTGACGCACTGCAACGCCGCGACTATCCGGTAGTGCAGGGCGGCGTATTGCTGGTGGCGACGATGATTATCCTCGTCAACTTGCTGGTCGATCTGCTGTACGGCGTGGTGAACCCGCGTATTCGTCATAAGAAGTAAGGGGACATCATGTCACAGGTTACTGAAAATAAAGTGATTAGCGCACCGGTGCCGATGACCCCGTTACAGGAGTTCTGGCACTATTTTAAACGCAACAAAGGCGCGGTCGTCGGGCTGGTTTACGTCGCCATCGTGCTGTTCATCGCGATCTTTGCCAACTGGATTGCGCCTTATAACCCGGCGGATCAGTTCCGCGATGCGCTGCTCGCCCCGCCAGCCTGGCAGGAAGGCGGCAGTATGGCACACTTGCTGGGCACCGATGACGTCGGTCGTGATGTGCTGTCGCGGCTGATGTACGGCGCGCGTTTATCGCTGCTGGTTGGCTGTCTGGTGGTGGTGTTGTCGCTGATTATGGGCGTTATTCTCGGCCTGATCGCCGGTTACTTCGGCGGCCTGGTTGATAACATTATCATGCGCGTGGTCGATATCATGCTGGCGCTGCCAAGTCTGCTGTTGGCACTGGTGCTGGTGGCGATTTTCGGCCCGTCGATTGGTAACGCCGCGCTGGCGCTGACCTTCGTTGCCTTGCCGCACTATGTGCGCTTAACCCGCGCCGCCGTGCTGGTGGAGGTGAATCGCGATTACGTCACCGCCTCTCGCGTGGCAGGTGCCGGGGCGATGCGCCAGATGTTTATTAACATCTTCCCGAACTGCCTTGCGCCGCTGATTGTTCAGGCGTCGCTCGGTTTCTCTAACGCCATTCTCGATATGGCTGCTCTTGGTTTCCTCGGCATGGGGGCACAGCCGCCAACGCCTGAGTGGGGCACCATGCTCTCCGACGTGTTGCAGTTCGCGCAAAGCGCCTGGTGGGTCGTGACCTTCCCTGGTCTGGCGATCCTGTTGACGGTGCTGGCATTTAACCTGATGGGTGACGGTCTGCGTGACGCGCTCGATCCCAAACTGAAGCAGTAAGAGGTTCGAGATGGCGTTATTAAATGTAGATAAATTATCGGTGCATTTCGGCGACGAAAGCGCACCGTTCCGCGCCGTAGACCGCATCAGCTACAGCGTAAAACAGGGCGAAGTGGTCGGGATTGTGGGTGAGTCCGGCTCCGGTAAGTCGGTCAGTTCACTGGCGATTATGGGGCTGATTGATTATCCGGGCCGCGTAATGGCAGAAAAACTGGAGTTTAACGGCCAGGATTTGCAGCGTATCTCAGAAAAAGAGCGCCGCAACCTGGTGGGTGCCGAAGTGGCGATGATCTTCCAGGACCCGATGACCAGCCTTAACCCATGCTACACCGTGGGTTTCCAGATTATGGAAGCGATTAAAGTGCATCAGGGCGGCAACAAAAGTACCCGCCGTCAGCGGGCGATTGACCTGCTGAATCAGGTCGGTATTCCCGATCCGGCTTCGCGTCTGGATGTTTACCCGCATCAGCTTTCCGGCGGCATGAGCCAGCGCGTGATGATCGCCATGGCGATTGCCTGTCGGCCAAAACTGCTGATTGCCGATGAACCGACCACCGCGCTGGACGTGACCATTCAGGCGCAAATCATCGAACTACTGCTGGAGCTACAGCAGAAAGAGAACATGGCGCTGGTGTTAATTACCCATGACCTGGCGCTGGTGGCGGAAGCTGCGCATAAAATCATTGTGATGTATGCAGGTCAGGTAGTAGAAACGGGCGATGCACACGCCATCTTCCATGCGCCGCGTCACCCGTATACTCAGGCATTGCTGCGTGCGCTGCCAGAATTTGCTCAGGACAAAGAACGTCTGGCGTCGTTGCCAGGTGTTGTTCCCGGCAAGTATGACCGCCCGAACGGCTGCCTGCTTAACCCGCGCTGCCCCTATGCCACTGACAGATGTCGCGCTGAAGAACCGGCGCTGAATATGCTCGCTGATGGGCGTCAGTCCAAATGCCATTACCCACTTGATGATGCCGGGAGGCCCACACTATGAGTACGCAAGAGGCCACCTCGCAACAACCGCTGTTGCAGGCTATCGACCTGAAAAAACATTATCCGGTGAAGAAAGGCATGTTCGTGCCGGAACGTCTGGTGAAGGCGCTGGACGGCGTTTCGTTTAACCTTGAACGTGGCAAAACGCTGGCAGTAGTGGGCGAATCTGGCTGCGGTAAATCGACCCTCGGTCGGTTGCTGACGATGATCGAAACGCCCACCGGCGGCGAGCTGTATTATCAGGGGCAGGATCTGCTCAAGCACGATCCGCAGGCGCAGAAGCTGCGTCGGCAGAAAATCCAGATCGTCTTCCAGAATCCCTACGGTTCGCTGAATCCGCGTAAGAAAGTTGGGCAAATTCTCGAAGAGCCGCTGCTTATTAACACCAGCTTAAGCAAAGAACAGCGTCGGGAAAAAGCCCTGTCGATGATGGCAAAAGTCGGCCTGAAAACCGAGCACTATGACCGCTATCCGCACATGTTTTCCGGCGGACAACGTCAGCGTATCGCTATTGCCCGTGGTCTGATGCTCGACCCGGATGTGGTGATTGCCGATGAGCCGGTTTCTGCGCTGGACGTCTCAGTGCGTGCGCAGGTGCTGAATCTGATGATGGATTTGCAGCAGGAGTTGGGGCTTTCTTATGTCTTTATCTCCCACGACCTGTCGGTTGTGGAGCACATTGCTGATGAAGTGATGGTGATGTACCTAGGCCGCTGCGTGGAGAAAGGAACGAAGGACCAAATCTTCAATAACCCGCGCCATCCGTACACCCAGGCGCTGCTCTCCGCGACGCCACGCCTGAACCCGGACGATCGTCGTGAACGCATCAAACTCACCGGTGAACTGCCAAGCCCGCTGAATCCTCCGCCGGGTTGCGCCTTCAACGCCCGCTGTCGTCGGCGCTTCGGCCCCTGCACCCAGTTGCAGCCGCAGCTAAAAGACTACGGAGGTCAACTGGTAGCTTGTTTTGCTGTTGATCAGGATGAAAATCCGCAGCGTTAACTCACAAAACCGGGGCCATGCGCTCCGGTTTACTCAATCAGCTTCAACAGTGGCGACAAGCATAGCAAAATGCCGTAAAGCAGAATCAGCCAGGCTTTAAATCCGCGAAGTTTTTCCAGTTGTGCGACTTTATAGATCAGGAAAAACGGAATGAGGCACGACACAATGCCATATAACGGGCTTCCCAACTGAAAGAACACCAGCACTGATACACGAAACGAAACCCAAATCGTCAACGTAATGACGATAAAAGCGCAGATCGCCAGAGTCAGCATGCGTGAGTTAATTTTCTTGGTATCAATAATTCGGCTTAACAGATTGAGAATAATGCCTTTAATAGCCTCGTGGAAACCGAGATAAATGCCAAAGAATGCGGTCAGTACGGCAAAGATATTCAGCACCGTAGAGGTGATATGAATGATATGTCCAGGGATCACCTGCGCGGCCAGTGCCAGTGCCGAGATATTTTGTTCAAAGGCAGAAACGGCTTCTTCGTGGCTAATTGAGAAGGTAAACGAAAAGGCAAAAAACAGGATCACCGCGATGAGCGTGATATAACTAATTCGGTGGGTACGCAGCGCGAGCCGGGTTGCCAGTACTTTATCTGCTTCCCGTTTACGATAGGCAATATTCATTGGGTTAAGTACCTGAATAAATACCGCAGAAAAGAAGCAAAATGGAATGGTAAGCAGGACATCGCGGAAAAAGACGGAGGCTTGCGGGAAGGCGGTTATATTGGCGAAATTCCAGTGCGGGATCATCGCAAAACCGAACACGACAATAATCCCTACTTTGACCACCACCATTGGCCCAGAAATCTTAAACAGTAATCGTTCACCACCAGACGCAATCGCTATCAGTACGGCGAAAATAGCGACTTTATAAAGTAGAGATTGTGAAAGATCGGCATCGGTTAAACCGAAGGTTTTCAGGTACGAGGCGCTGTCGAAAACCACGGAGAGAGAGTAGATAAAAATCCCGTGGATAATCATCAAAAAGTAGATAACCCCGAGGAAAATTCCCCAGTTCTTCCCCAGGTAATGACTGATAATATCGGTGTAGTCATTACAGGAATCGCTTTCAGAAAGGGTTTTTAAATAAATGTCCTGCACTACCCAGGTGGCAGGATAAGCAATGATCGCTGCGGTAATAAATACCCAAATTCCCTTCAAGCCAATTTGTACTGGCATCAGCACGGTTCCGGCACCAATCGCCATGCCTATGCATAATAAAACCCAGCCGAAGTCGTAGCGTGTAAACGGCAATTTCTGATTGTGTTTCGATAGTGTGTTGTGCTGCATAAAGTCCTGTCCAGAAAGAAGTCGGCCTCGCAAAAATGAATAAACCCAGTTTCTCTTGCGCAACAGGTGGAGAAGTCGAATACGCAGTATGTAAAAAATGAGGCAACAGATTCACTGGGGAGGTCGCGAGGAGGCGCAATTCTACAAAATTGCGCATTTCACTACCAGTCTGGAGTCAGCCCGGATATGAACTGCAACTATTGCAAATAAAGAAATTAAGCTGGAAGGCATCGCGCAATGAGGAAGATTGCCGGGTGCTGACAGTAAAAAGCAATCGTAAAATCAGCGG